>NZ_JAYGIF010000008.1:0-109296 GCF_034931345.1 Pseudanabaena sp. CCNP1317
CTAGAACTAATCCTCCACCTGCCTGTGCTTCTATTGCCAAACGCGAAAAGTTAGATTTTCGTATCGAATTTGCTCGTATTACCATTGTCTCATCTTGAGACTCTCCTGAGTTTTCTGCACCACTAAGGTCTTTGAAGTTCCATCTTATCAGGGATCTGGATAGTCTCATTGCCATTGGTTTCAGCTAGAGTTTCGAGATCGCTTGAGTAATGTTCTGTTTTCTCTATGTTGATAGGAGTCGCTAAATCGTATTTTGAAGCGATCGCCACCTCTATTTCCAACGTAAAAGTACTACCCTGATCGATGACGCTCTCGACTTCGATATTGCTATTCATTAAATTCGCAATCCGCCGACATATCGCTAAGCCTAATCCTGTTCCTTCGCTCTGACGCTGGCGATCGCCTACTTGTAAAAATGGTTCAAAGATTGTCTCTAGCTTGTCAGACGGAATTCCCACTCCAGTATCTTGTATTTGGAAACGGATGATAGCTAAGGCTTTTCCCATCGGCTCTCTTTTGCCCCCAATTTGCTGCACCTTAAAAACCACTGAACCGCGATCAGTAAATTTGATCGCATTACTCAATAAATTAATCAAAATTTGTCTTAAACGCACATCATCAACTTCAATTTCTGGCACTAGATGCGGATCAGGTAAATACAAAAACTCTAGTCCCTTACTCTCGGATCTGACCCGACACATTTCAATTACACCTTGCAAAAATGAAGGTAAATGAATAAATTTTGGATGAAGTTCTAGTTTATTAGCTTCAATTTTGGAAAGATCTAAAACATCGTCTATGAGCGTTAACAGATGAAACCCACATTGATGAATAATATCAACTCCGCGCTTTTCCTTATCTCCCCAAGCTCGCGATCGCCTTAAAATTTGGGTGTAACCTAAGATCCCGTTTAAAGGCGTTCTTAACTCATGGCTCATATGGGCTAGAAATTCACTTTTTGCATGGTTTGCCGAATCTGCTAGCTCTTTAGCTATTTTTAACTCGCTGGTTCTTTCTTCTACCTTTTGTTCTAAACCTTCAAAGGAAGACTTTAACTGTTTTGCCATTTTATTAAAAGTCTGCGCTAATACGCCCACTTCATCGATAGTCATAATTGGTGCAGCTTGATTGAGATCTCCAGCCGCTAAACTAGCCGCTGCCTCACTAATTGCTACAATCGGACGTGTGATTTGACTAGAGAACCAGTAAATAGCAACTAGCAATACTCCTGAAGAGAGAAACCCCAAGACAAGAATATTTATAGCTAAGCGGTTGGCTGGAGCTAACGCTCTTTCTTGGCTAATTTCGGCGATCAGTGCCAAATTTTGTGAAGGTAACCACCAATATACGCCTACCACAGGTACACCTGCGTAGTTATTGTAAGCTCCAAAAACATTTTGTTGTCTAATCGCTTGATTGATCCCTTCGCTAGATACTCCATTTGCCCAAAGGCGATCGTTGGCGTTTGCTTGTTCCCCCGCAATAAAAATGGCTTTCGTACCAGCTTTGCCAATCAAATAAGTTTCACCTGTTTCACCTAGCCCCGTATTATCACGAATTAAAGCATCAATGTCATCCAGATTAAAATCAGCAGTCACCGCCCCCATTTTGGTATTAAATTCATCGAACAATGCGGTGCTAACTGTCATTGCTACTTTTTTGGTACTTGATGAAATATAAAAATTAGGAACAACTGTATCTAAGCGATCGCCTGTAAAGTATGTAGCAGGATCACCCAAGGGCAGATAGCTTCCCTCTAGTTTGGGGTCTAAGGAGGAGAAGATCACAAAACCACTATTTCTTGTAATACGGATATTCCTTAAGTTTGGTTTTACTCTCCCAATCTGTTCCATATATTGTTTGAGTTCAGCATAGGCTTGTTGATAAGTAGGTTGAGAAGATTCGGAAGTCAGAAGTATGCTTAATGTCTCTTTAATTTTGAAATCTTGACTAACCAGAAGAATATCGCGTAACTGGTTATCTACCCACTTTGTAAGTTGATAGGATTTTAACTGGTTTGCCACGGTCAAGCGATCGACGACTTCTGCCGATAGAGAATTGCGTGCATGAAAATAGGAACCGATCGCCACCGTAATCACAGTAATCACAGACAATGCCGAAAAATAGCCGACAATTTGCCTTAATAAACTGCGACTGAGCCATAATTTCATTCTTTTCATACTGTTTTCTCCCAAGATTGCCAAATATCTTGGATTTTAGAGATCAACCAATCTGTAGATTCTACAATTGAAGCCTTGTCTTGAATGACTTTGAGAACTGTCTTTGCCCAAAGTTGCTGGTTTTGGACTGCGCTAAAGGCTGAGTGAATTACCTCATAAGGCACAAAGCTAGGACGTTGAAAAATTTGCATTGCTGATGACAAGTGGGGATCGTTAGGGTCATTCCAAAATGAATCTTCTAACAGATCTGGCATGACTGGAAAAACTCTTCCTTTAAAACTTTTTAACAGAGGAATCAAGTTATCTCTACGAATTAAAAAGCTTAAAAACTCCTTGGCAAGCTGAGGGTCTCTCCCATTTTTAGGAACGATTGCCTGCTTTATTCCTTTTCTGGTCAATAATTCACTACCATCTACTTTTAAGGGTCGATTAATTGTCACGATCTGGCGATATCTGGCGATCGCATCACGATCATACCTAGGATGAGATAGCTTTTGAGTAAGCGGAATTGATAGTGTTAGGTTTTGAGTCATTAAGATTTCGCCATTTAATAAACTATTGTTATTACCCGCACCTAACCACTGAGAGGCCGCAGGCGGCACATATCCCTGTAAATAAAAATTAGTAAACTCCCTTAATGCGTCCATAAACTTTTGACGATTTTCAGGACTCGATAGCAAGAGTTGTCCTTGAGCATTAACCACAGAGACATCATAGGCATCCATAAACATCTTTAGAGATGTGTAAGTATCAAATCCAATGGCAGACATACAAAGACCAACACCGTAAATTTTAGGGTGATTCTTAGCTCGCAACAATGTTTGAGCAGTTCGCCAGAATTGCCAAAACTGATCCCATTCTCTAGGAATATCCTGCTGCGTGAATCCAATCTCTTCTATAAGATTTCCCCAATAGTGAATATAGTCATCCGATTGCCACAATGGCATAGCGTAGTAACTACGTTCTTTTTGCACTTGATTGCGATAGAAGACATGATCAAGCGCAATAGAAGTATATCTGTCTTCAATCGGATGAATTACATCAGACAAATCAACTAGGCGATCTTGCCAAGCTAATTTGGGTGCAAGGCTAGCATCGATTCCCACAGAATAGACAATATCAGGAATTTGCTCGAAATTTTGTTGGTCGATAAAGCTAGTCAACTGCTGATCAATCAAAGGAACAGGTAATAGTTTTAAGTCAACATCCTTACCAGTCTTTTGTTCCCATAATTGAACTAGAAGATTGATCTGTTCATTCTCTTCTGGTAAAAAACCCTGCTCCCACCAAATTACAAGATCAGCTTTATTGGACTTCTGACTATTAGTACTGTTTAGATACTTTGATGGGGTACAACTTGACATTCCCAATGCCCCCAAAGATAGCTTGGTAAAATGCCGTCTATTTAACATAATGAATTGGCATAACAAGTTAATATGCTATTAATAATAACAATTCACAAAAGTGTCGCGACACTTTTGTGAATTAAAAACCAAAACCAGTCTTTGTGTTTTGGTATAACTTAGCAAAATAACATATAAGTATATGTAATTGTATATTCAACTATAGCAATCCTAAATAGGTTGAGAGAGTGCGCCCCTTCGGGGCGCACTCTCTCAACACTCAAAATCTTACAACTCATTTAGGAGCGCTATATTTTTTATCAGTAATTAATTGTCATTATGAAAATCGATTCCATAATGACAATTGCTGATTTTCTACTCTCAATAATGCAATAACAGTATTGCTGTAATTGGGCGTTTTGGGGAACCGTTTATTTGTATGTGTATAAGTAGGAGATGCTTTATAATTTAAGACCAAAGATTTACTATGACAAAAGCTCTATAAATGGAGCAATGCTAAATTATTTGTAAGCATAACAAGAAGCTACCCCCCCTTGTTATGTACTTTAGCTTCTCATGATTCATTTAGGATTTATATAATTTCTAAAATATTCACTAGGCAATAGTAATGACTATCTATTAGTCATTTACTACCTTACCAGTCTAAAAATAGACATTAAAACCCAAGAATTAGTGGTGTGATGCGAAGCGCCACTTCAATAATTCTTGGTCGGGAAGTTATTTAATGATGATATACCAAAATACAAAACGGCTATACCGTTTTATCTGAATTGTTCAGATAGCGACACCTTCCCCCATGTGTAACCTGTTATGCTGAGGTTGTGAGACAATCCGATCAATACAATTCTATAAGTAATCTTAAGATAGCTAAACCAAAGAATAATTTTAGATTTCGGAAAAATCTGAGCAGTTTTAAATTATGAAAAACAAAGTAAAATCGATTTTAGTAGTTGATGATGAAATTGAAATTCAAAGACTTTTTAAACAGAGATTTAGAAAAAGAATTCAAGCTAAAGAACTAGATTTTATATTTGCGTCAAATGGTTTAGAAGCAATTGAAATCTTGAAAGAGTCGAATTGTATATCGATGGTTCTAACTGATATTAGAATGCCAGAAATGGATGGTTTATCCTTAATTTCAAAATTGGCTGAACTTGATCAAAATTTAAAAGCAGTAGTAGTTTCAGCCTATGGAGACATGCAGAATATTCGGATGGCGATGAATTACGGTGCTTTTGACTTTGTAACTAAACCGATTGATTTTGAAGACTTAGAAATTACTATTAATAAAACACTTACTTTTGTAGATAGTTTACAGGAACAGCAGCAAAAGCTGGAGGAAGCGTTCACACAGGTGCGATCGCTAGAATTAAAGGAAATTGCTCTTGCTCATGCCAAAGAGATGGCGGAAGCGTCAAATGCAGCAAAGAGTGCTTTTTTAGCAAATATGAGCCATGAAATCCGTACTCCCATGAATGGTGTAATCGGAATGGCAGATCTACTGGCAACTACTAACTTAACTGAAGATCAGAAAGATTATGTGCAAATTATTCGTGATAGCGGTAATGCACTGTTAACAATCATTAATGACATTCTTGATTTTTCTAAAATTGAATCAGGAATGTTGAAAATAGAAAGCCGACCTTTGTTTTTAGAAGATATTATTAAATCTGTCTGCGAACTTTTAAGCAACCAAGCGAACGATAAAAGCCTCAACATTCAATATTCAATCAATCCTGATATCCCTAGAGAGCTATCGGGTGATGCGGTACGAATTCGTCAAATTTTAATCAATCTTTTAGGCAATGCCATTAAATTTACGCTACAGGGAAATATTTCAATCTCGGTTGCACCTCGTTTATCTGCTGGCGATCGCGCCAATGCCAATAGGTTATGTGAATTAATTTTCATAGTTACAGATACGGGGATTGGCATTGAATATGAGCAACTAAATTTATTGTTTCAGCCCTTTACTCAAGCTGATTCTTCCATTAGTCGCAAATACGGTGGCACAGGACTGGGGCTGGCAATTAGCAAAAGTTTAGTTGAGTTAATGGGAGGCACTATTTGGGTAGAAACCAATGGTCGAATCGGTGGTAACCCTCCTGTTAATTGGATATTTAATTCTGAAGATATATACATGCGAGGTTCCAAGTTCTACTTTACGCTAGTTCTGGAAACGTTACCTACAATATGTATCCCATGTCCAGCAACCAGTAACCAAAGCATTCAACCAAATTTATCCCCTCTGGCTCAACCAACTCTTCCATCAGCTAGTTTCCAAGTCCTCATTGCTGAAGACAATCTCGTTAATCAAAGGATACTTGAATTATTTCTAGAAAGCCTTGGCTATAGTCCAAATCTTGCCAATAATGGTTTAGAAGTACTAGAAGCTCTCGGTCAAAAAAATTATGACTTGATTTTTATGGATATACAAATGCCTAAGGTTGATGGAATTACAGCTACGAAAAAGATTCGCCAAGATTTCCAACAACAACCATGGATTGTGGCCTTGACCGCTAATGCTTTGCCAGAAGATCGTCAATTATGCCTAGATGCGGGGATGAACGACTTTATTACTAAGCCAATTCAGATTGAAGATATTGTGAATATTTTCGTGAGGTATAGCAATTCCAAGTAGTTACGTGGAACGCTGAGATTGGGGCTTGGAGACCAAGCCCCTACCTTTACAAATATGTAGGGATTTGGTCTCCAAATCCTCTTTTAGAGGCCATTTAAGAACTGTCTAGCTCCCCCTCAATCCCCCTTAAAAAGGGAGAATTATCTTCTTCCCCCTTTTTAAGGGGGATTGAGGGGGAGCTCTTAGTTTTTTTATACCAGAAAGTAATTCTTAAATAGTTTCTTAAGATGATATGGAAACATGATGACGATCTTCGTTCTACGTAACATCAGTAAATATAGCTGTCGCCAAGTGTATGAGGACATAAAACCCAAGAAGATGAGTGGCGGCGCGAAGCGGCGCCACTCATCTTCTTGGGTTTGGTCTGTGAGCATTCTTAACACCGAAGAAATTATAAAAAGCTCGTTCTATAAGGTTTTTATAATTTCTTCGGACTCCGAAAACCGATCGCGGCAAAATCAAAGTTGCAATCTCGCTCTATTATCGGTAGCATAGGGGATAATAAAAAATGTAATAAAACGCAACAATCAAATATCTTTGGTTTTTGCAACTGGCAATCCCCAAATGTATATTTGGCTATAAAGAAAAGATAGGAAATTTGAGTAAGGAGTGACACAATGCAGCAGCAGGGCAAAGCCCTAACTGTTCCAATCGGTCTGATGGGTGCAGCACAGGGATTTAATCCGACGATACTACTGCTACTGGGTTCGATTGTTTTGGCAACTGCATCGACAACAGGGTATTGGGTATGGGGCTGGGCGCACTGGCTCGTATTTGTTTGTAATTTTTCGGCGCTTTATGTACTGGGAACAGTAATACATGATGCTTGCCATAACGTTGCTCACCCCAATCGCATTGTCAATGCTGCGATCGGGCATATTGCCGCAATATTGCAAGGCTTTGTTTTCCCTGTATTTACTCGTGTCCACATGCAGCACCATGCCCATGTGAACGACGAAGAAGATGATCCCGACCACTTTGTTTCAACTGGTGGACCATTGTGGTTGATCGCAGCTCGCTTTTTCTATCACGAAGTTTTCTTTTTTCAACGTCGGCTATGGAGAAATTACGAGCTTTTAGAATGGGCAATTAGTCGTTTAATTGTGGTCGCGACCATATTTGTTGGTTATCACTATGGTTTTCTTGGCTATATGATGAATTTCTGGTTTGTGCCAGCAGCCGTGATGGGACTTTTGTTAGGCTTGTTTTTTGACTATTTGCCGCATCGTCCTTTTGTTGAGCGATCGCGTTGGAAGAATGCCAGAGTTTATCCAGGTAGATTTTTAAATATCTTGCTATTAGGTCAAAACTATCACTTAATTCACCATCTTTGGCCGAATGTACCTTGGTACTACTACGAGAAAGCTTATTATCAAATGAAGCCTTTGCTTGATGCCAATGGATCACCACAAACCTTAGGGATTTTCAAAATGCCTGATCTAGCTGGTTTTCTATACGATGTGTTCTTGGGTATTCGTTTTCACAGTCATAAGCACAAATAAAAAAGGGAGCGCTAAGCGCTCCCTTTTTTATTTATATGAGGACATAAAACCAAAGAAGAGAATGGTGGCGCTACGCGCCGCCATTCTCTTCTTTGGTTTTGCTTTGGCAGCTATAAAAAGCTAGGGCGTTGCACAGCGCTAGCTTTAACTTTTTGGGGGCTATAGTTTATCCAAGGAATGGTCTAGCTGCATTCTCGTTTCCATTTGGCGGATAAAGTAACCTGTCATCATCGCTGAGCCGATCAAGCCCGCTAAGTTTTCGCGATCGGTGGTGATACTGACATTAAAGTGCTGTGGAGGTAATATACCTAGCAAGTTTTGAATATTTTGGTTGATGATTTGCTGCGCTTCAGGGCTGACGGATTGAGCAACAGTTGCCAGAGTTTCAGGCGATTGATTTTTGAGATAGTCGAGTAAAAGGTTGTTGGAGGAGTTTAGCTCGCCAAGGTTAAACATAATCGGTTACCTACATCTTTAATGAAAATATCTAAAATATATTCTTACTGATGCGATCGCTGAGTTTTGGGTAGGAAAACCGTATTTAACCGAATAGAAAATTTTAAAAGCCTTGCTAAGCAAGGCTTTTAAAATTAAAAATCGTCGTCATAGCTGCCGCTACTATTGCTAGCTGCTTCATTATCTTTGCGAGAACCAAGTAGATCTAGACGATCAACACGAATTACAGGTTTTTGCCGCTCGTCACCTGTAGTGCGATCGTTCCAGCGATCAAATTTGAGTGATCCTGATATACCGATTAGGCTCCCTTTTTTAACAAAATTTTTGGCAACTTCAGCGGTTTTGTCCCACATTTCTAAGTCAAACCAATCGGGTGGATCATCACGGTTGCTGGTATTGCGATTAACTGCGATCGTGAAGTTGCAGACTACTTTGCCAGACTCGAAATATTTAACTTCAGGATCACGTCCTGCACGTCCAACTAGATGAACTTTGTTTAAGGTCATAGAAAAATTATCAAAAAAGATTTAGACATCTGCATTTTATAGCAAAACCCCAAAATAGAGGCGACACTTCGTGTCGCCTCAGCAACTCTCATTAGGAAACCAATTTTGGTGTTTCCAGCGCCGAAGGCGCTGGAAACACCAAAATTGGTTTTTTGAAAGCCCGCCAACGACGGGCTTTCAAAAAACCGATTTTCATAATGAGAATTGCTGATGTCGCCTCTATTTTGAGCTATGGATTAATTGACTCAATCCTTGCTGATAAGCCTTGTTGCGCGAGGCGAGACACTTGGACTTCAGCAATACGGCGATCGCTATAGGCTCCAATCTGCACTACTAAATAGCCATTCAGCCGCGAAGCAAAGGAATTCGGCACAATTTGACGTACTTGAGCAACGACATTTGGTGAAGAAACAGGCACAACCACTCGATATCGAGGTTGGTTTTGGGGTCTAAAACTGGTATTTGCTAGTGGCGCAATTAGAATTGGTTGATTGACAGGTTCACCACTAGGTGGACGCGATCGCACAGGGGGCAAACTGGTGGTAATTTCAGGGTTAGCAGGTATCGGAGAGTTAAAACTTCTAGGTGTAATTCTGACAATCACAGAAGTAACAGGCTCATACCAGAAAGGATTGTTTGCTTGAATGCCTTGATTGGGGGTAGAAGATGTCGATCTAAACAATGCGGGTGGATTATCAAGGGGAGGCGCAAGATTCATGGGCTGACTGGCTGCAATCTGTTGTTCTAGTTGTTGGTTGATATTGGCAAAGCGATCGCTTTTGGGCGCAGTTGGTAAGGGCTTACGTACCGCCACATTTGCCGTTGTCGTATTTGTCGAAGGACTAGTAAGATTATTTGCAAATAGATTGGATGGCGGACGCACACCCGACAATTGCAAATTTCCCTTTACTCTTTTAATGTCCAATTGATTGCCAATCACAGCAACCGCATTACGGCTGACGTTTTGCAAATCGAATGTGCCATTTCCCTGAAAAGTGTTGTTACCATCATCGTTAGACTTACCCAGATCTGGCTTAGCAGTATCAGAAATGGTTACGCCATAGGCTCGATTATTGACGATCGCATTGCCGCGCAAAATTGGCTTGGCGTTAGATTGGATTAAGAGTCCATTTTGATTTTGCGTAAAGGTATTTTCCGTGATTTGTGGAGCCGCATTTTGGCGAATACTCATGCCAAAAGTAGTTTGTTGAAAGAGGTTGCCACGAATATCTGGACTGGCTTCACCCTCGATCGCTAAGCCACTAGTTCCATTGCGAAAGAACTGATTGGCAGAAATAATTGCCGTTGATTTGCCCGTAATCAAGCCGCCATCTTGCTGATTATCGATAAAAGTATTATTGGCGATCGCAGGACTCACATTTTCAATCCACAGTCCATAACCTCTAGGATTAGGATTGGTGACAGTCACACCCCGCAATTCTGAACCGTCACTAAGAGCGATCGCCACATTTTGAGGAAACCCTGATCCTGTGCGTAGGGTTCCCCCGCCTAAAATTATGATGCCTTTGCCTTTATTGGCTTCATTACCCCGCAATGTCACATTAGGGCGTAGTCGCATTGGGAACTGCTCACCCGTAGCGCTGCTGTAGGTTCCATAGGCTAGCTGAATAATCTGTCCAGCCTGAGCGCGACTCAACGCATAGGTAACTGTTTTGAATGGTGAATTACTACTTCCTTGATCGGGGCGATCGCTACCTGTTTGGGGATTTACATAGATGATATTTTGGGCGATCGCTGATGCGCTAGGCGATGTCTGTGATTGAGCGGCCACAGGGGAGGCGATCGCTAAGGTTGGCGACAAGATTGCGATCGGAAGCAAATAAATCAGGTTTTGAAAAATAAAGCCTTGAAATGTTTTACAGATGCTCATTTTCATGTACGGATTGCTTCCCTTAAATTTGCTGAAGTTACTGAACAGGACTTGGGCAGATGGGCTAGAAATATTAAATCTAAATTAAATTTAAAACCCTAGTCTTAAGAATCATAAACTACCCTAAGTTCACAACTATGGCAAGAGCAACAAGTCAGAGGGTAAAAGCGACGCTTTGCGTCGTCTTTATCCTTTGACTCCAATACTAGCTTCGGTAGGAATGATGTAGCGTTGTAGAAATACAAACACAATAAATACTGGAAGCATCGAAATCGCGGAACCAGCGGCAATTAATCGCCAATCCTCAGAGAAGGCACTTGCCAGACTAGCAATCCCCCTCGGCAATGTATAAAGCTCAGCCTTATCAACGATCACCAATGGCCACAAAAAATCGCCCCACATCGCCACAAAGGTGAATACTGCGAGGGTAGTCAGAGCAGGACGCGCCGCAGGTAACATCACATGCCACCAAATCCCTAAACTAGAGCAACCATCCATACGTGCTGCTTCTTCCATTTCCTTAGGAACGCTTTGAAAGGCTTGACGCAGTAGAAATATGCCGAAAGCTGAAATTACATAGGGGAAAATCAAACCAGCATAAGTGTTTTTGAGGTTTAGCTGCACCGCCAGAATATAAAGGGGAATCATCGTAATTTGAAACGGAATCATGGTTGTACCAACGATCGCCCAAAATATAGAATCCCGTCCTTTAAAATCTAGTCTGGCAAGGGGAAAGGCTGCGAGGGAGCAGAATAGCAAATTTAAAATTACGGTGATGCTGGAAACAAAAAAGCTATTCCAAAGATAAAGATCGAAGCGGGAATTTTTCCAGACCTTAAGGAAATTCTCAAAAGTAGGCTGGGCGGGTAAGAGTTGCGGTGTAGCCTGAAAAATATTTTCGCTAGGTGATTTAAAAGCGGTACTTACTAACCAGAGCAAAGGAAAAACCGTTAAAGTTGCGATCGCAATTAAAAGGATAAATTGAAAAGCAATTTGTAAATTAGTCAGTGATGATATTTTTCGATCTTTTTTCTTCATAGTTGAACAAAACAACACTTTGACTAACTATCATGCCACCTTTGCTGTGTGTAGATACGAGAAAGATGTCAGAGTGATTGTGTGTGGATACTTTTCAGATTGTTTCTTCAAAAACTCAATAAATTGCTCTACTAATATTGGTTCATACCAACCTTTTACTGTTTCTTCTAGAATTATTTCGATGGCTTTTTCCGAACTAAAAGTTCTCTTATAACTACGAGTATGTGTGAGTGCATCATATATATCTACAAGTTGAACAACTCTTGCTAAATATGGAATGTCTTTTTTGGATAAGCCTTTAGGATAGCCCGAACCGTCCCAACGTTCGTGATGGCATTGAATAATGGGAATAATCGGTTCAACTTCTTTGGGGAAAAGTAGGGTTGCGTTATCAATTGTGGGATGTAATTTCATAAATTCCCATTCATGATGCGATAGCCCAGATGGTTTATCTAAAATATTTGAAGAGATAGAACATTTGCCAATGTCATGCAAATAAGCACCCCAAATTAAAGTCTGAAGCTCTAGATCTGACAACTGCAAAAACTCTCCAAAATATCTGGATAAAATTGACAAGTACTTGCAATGTAAATATGTCGGGGAATGAAGTGTATAAATTATTTGTTTTGTAGAAGGTTGCAACAGATTGGATAATCCTAAAATCTGAATATCATATTCCCTAGAATAATCACTCATAAGAAAAAATTCCCAAATATTTAAGTCTTAGACCAGTTGAGCAATACACTCTAGACTATTTCATTCCCTTTGCACTAAAGCTTTAAAAACTGTCTTTGACTGATTAGCATAATTTGCTTATGGGTAGAGATACAGCTACCATATTACATAGTAAATAATCAAGTCAAGTTAAATTGTTACAATGTATACTGCGAAACATACTGTGAAATTTATGAAAAATTGACGGCTCTCCACTAGGAATATATCTTCGTGTGAACATCATAAATCAATTTTAAAAGCCATAAATAATAATCTTCCTAAAAATCTACCATTTGCATTGCATCTAAATTTATTTAACGTGAGTTCGATATAGCCATTTGCGGCGTGCTTCGCACGCCGCAAATGGCAGAAGATTGGAAGCCATCCACGAGAAAAAGTAAGTGCGGGGCAAGTGGTGAAAGCAATGATTTTGAACTGCATGGGATTCTTGACAGCTCCATTGTATTTATTCAGTGACTTTTTTATAGGAAAAGCGACAGAACATCTAATCGGAACAGGAGTAAAAGCAGAATATTTGAACGATAGTCGCTTAGGGAGAGTGATGGATCAATTATATGAATATGGGATCACGCTAATATTTGTGAAGATAGCGACGGAGATGTGTAAACGATTTGGTGTAAGCGTGAAGAATACACATCTTGACGGCACAAGTATGTCAGTGCATGGGAAGTATCAAACAACGGAATCAGGAGAGGAAAATTTAGTCGAAGAAGACTCATCTGAACCAATAGCGATCGCAATTACGCAAGGGTACTCACGAGACCATCGCCCAGACTTGAAGCAATTTACATGGCATTTACTGACCAGTGAAGAAGAAGAGATTCCGATATTCATGAATGTTGCAGATGGGAACAAAATAGACCAAAGCGCTTTTCCAGAGGTAATCCAAGCATTTCAGACAGAATGGGAAGGAGAACAACCAGAATTGTATGTAATGGATGCAGCCTTCTATAGTGAAGCAAATCTGAGGGAATTTGGTAACAGCATCGATTGGATTAGCCGAGTACCAGCAACGATAAAAGCTGCACAGGAATTAATCCAAACTTTATTGCCCGAACAATTTGGTGAACAGCAAGACCACAAAGGTTATCGTTTTTGTCCTGTACTAAGATTAAACAGATATTCCTTTCCTAGCAAATAATATACTAGTTAACAAAAATACAACGACACTTTTGCGAATTAAAAACTATCCATAGCAAGGTCTTTAAAATATAAATTGGCTACGCCATTTTATGTTTTGGTATAAATTTGTAATATAGCGATCCTAAATGATTTGTAAGATTTGGAGGGTTGTGAGAGTGCGCCACGAAGGGGCGAACTCTCACAACCCATTTAGGATTGCTATATTACCTTATGTTGCATTTATTTTATAAGTAACCATATTAGAGTGATAATTAATCTCGGGGTGGGGAAATGACAAACCTTAATTTAGGTGAAGTCTACGAGCAAGTTAAGCATCATAATTAATCCTCATGATTCTGCGAACCTCAAAAAAGGTTTTCGCGCTTGTTTTGATTAACAATAAATTAAGGTTTAGATAGCATCTCTACCAAAAGCTTCTCAGTTAACTATCATAAAGAGTGAATCATCTATGGTACTCGATCCTCAGGCTTTCATGACAACGATGGAGAAACGTATATCTTTCTCAGATTCTGACAAAGCCATACTTAAAACAAATGCTGCATGGGGAAGTTCGATCGCATTGCAAATGGCAGAAGTCTTTTATGCCTACCTTGCTCGCGATCCCGAAATGAATGAAATCCTTAATGCTAAGGAAGGTAGAATGCACCGCTTAAATGAGACCTTCATTGAGTGGTTTGGGGAAATGTTTACAGGTATGGATAATTGGGGAAGCGCCTATGCTGCGCGTCGTTGGCGGATTGGATTAGTGCATGTGCAGATCGGGATCGGTCCACAGCACGTTGTTCCTGCGATGGCAACTGTTGTTAATGAAGTTGGCAAACAACTTAAGTCTTCAGGGCTTAGTGATGACTTGCGGGAGTCATTGGGTAGAATATGCATGATCGATCTTGCGTTTATTGAACAAGCCTATGTTGAAGTTTCTTCACAGGCAGTTCTAAGGGAAACTGGATGGACTGAAGGTCTGTTTAAGCGTATGATTTCTACAGGGGCGGCGGGCATGAAATAGGAATGCCATTTAAAAAACATTGAGGTTATTATGCGTACCGAACTTGGTGATTTTAGTAGTATTGTTTGTTTTAAAGCGGTAGTGACTGGGACTGAAGAAGCCCTAGGTGAAAAAGCGGCGGCGATCGCGTTGATCTCCGCAGGTCGCAATCGCGGTAAGCAACTTGCTGAACAGCTTGGAATTAAAGGGAAGAACATTTCTCATGACGAACTTGTTTCCCTTCTTCAAAAAGCTTTGGGTAAAGACGGGACAAAACTTTGCATTGTAGACAAAATTGAGGAAACCGATGCATCAATCAAGGTCTACTGTCGGGAAACAATTTGCTCTGCTGGTGAACCCGAAGGTTCTCCTCGTAAACTGTCTTTTACATTGGGAGCAATTCAAGGTGTGCTGGAGCAGCTTGAGGGAAAACGTCTGCGCGGCAAGCAAACAGAATCTGTTTTGCGCGGCGGTTCCCATGATGTGATTGAGTATGAGGTTATCGGTTAGCTGCATAATCTTTTCACTAAGTCTACAAAACTAAGTCTACAAAACTAAATCTACAAATAATTCAAAATTCAAAACAAGGAGAAAGATAATGGGTATTAACGTTGCGAAGCTGGAAAGTATTTTACAAAATCTGGTAACCAGCACCAGTGATGTCCAAGGAGCAGCCCTAGTATCGCCCGATGGCTTGCCTCTAGCTTCTACTTTACCAAGTGGAATGGACGAAGAGAGGGTATCAGCGATGTCAGCCGCAATGCTCTCTCTTGGCGAGCGCATTGGTAATGAGCTAGCTAGAGGGGTGATCGATCGCCTGTACGTTGAAGGCGACAAAGGCTATGGCATCTTGACCAGTTGCGGTGAGGAGGCTGTATTGTTGGTATTGGCAAGTAAAGCCGCAAAACAAGGTTTATTGATGCTGGAAATCAAGCGAGTGACTGGTGATCTGAAGGCGGCTCTTGCCTAGTTAAATTTTCTAGTTGAATTTTCACGGATGCTATGCGTCCGTGAAAATTATATTGATTAGATAGCTATAGGCAAAGAATAAAAAAATTTATGGAAATTATGCGTTTGGTTGTAGCTGGAACTGTTGGGGCGGGGAAGTCAACTTTTATTCGGACAGTAAGTGAAATCGATGTTGTTGATACCGATCGCTGCGCCACAGATGAAACAGCAGAAATAAAACATAAAACTACGGTCGCGATGGACTTTGGTAGATTGACCTTTGGACCTGAGATGGCTTTACATATTTACGGAACTCCCGGACAACAGCGCTTTGACTTTATGTGGGATATTTTGATTCGCAAAGCCCATGCTTTCATTCTCCTAGTTGCAGCCCATCGTCCCCATGAGTTTCGTTATGCAAGGCGCATTCTCAGTTATATGAATCGACGGGTGCAGATTCCTTACATCATTGGGATTACCCATATGGACTGTGAAGGTGCATGGTCAAGTGAGAATATCAAGCTGGCGTTGGGTTTTGTCGATGAGAAAAATCAACCCCCAGTGATCGTTTTAAATGCAGAGGAGCGCGATACAGTTATTCAGGCGATCGTCGCTTTGGTGCAATACTATATTCAAAGGTCTGCTGCTTGATGTGATTGTTTATTCTAGCTACATAACAGCCAAAAACAAGTTGATCCAAATCTTAATAGACTATAGCTCTAAGCATTTACTCTCTAATTTACAGTTATGGCAATTACAGGCTCTTTATCTGAGTTTTCCCTCCCAGAGATATTTCAGTTTTTAGATCAAGGACAAAAAACTGGTATCTTAACGATTAGAGATCCCCAAAATGTACAGACGGGAAAACCTTTTTTACGACATATTTGGCTCCAAAATGGAAGAGTTGTCGCCGCAGGCGATCGCTTAGATAATCGTGGACTAGTGCGATTGATTGAACAAAGAGGTTGGCTGAATGACACCCAAAGATTAGAACTAGAAAGATTGCTCAAAGAAGATGCGCTTTTGGGACTCAATTTAAAATCCTTGGGTATATTGCAGCCAGACCAACTCAAACTATTATTTAGTGTTCAAGTACTTCGACAAGTTTGTGCGCTCTTTCAGGTGGAGACAGGGTTATTTCGTTTTGATGCCAATGCAAATTTGCCTAAAGCCGAAATGACAGGTTTAAGTTTACCTGCTACTGAGACGACGTTAATGGGATTACGCAGTCTCAAGGATTGGAACATCCTCGAAAGTAAGTTACCTGAAGCAAATTCGACTTTGTTCAATATTATTTCGGGTCAATCTCCATTACGGTTGGATAGTAATGAGACGCAAATATTATCACTTGCAGATGGTTATACAAGCATCAAAAAAATGGGGGAGCAACTTAGTTTACCGATCGCCAAGGTGCAGCAAATAGCATTTCGGTTGATTGTAGTGGGACTGGTAGAGGAAGTTCCTGATATTGATATGGGAATGTCTAGTAACTCTAATAATACGGATAATGCCCTTGCGATCGCTGGGGATACTAATGGACAGGTCAGCAATGCTTCAGAGCGACCACCAATTAGTAATACTTTTTTACAAAGTCTAGTTGGTTTTTTGCAGCACAAAGCTTAAATAGATTAGCAAGAGTGCGCCCCTGCTTATAACTGATTGCCCTCACCCCTAGCCCCTCTCCCCAAGGGCGAGGGGAACAAGAATTTTCTGGGTTTTGCTCCCCCTCTCCTCTCTGGGAGAGGGGGTTGGGGGGTGAGGGCAATCTTCATTCCTCGTAACATCAGTAATAAAAAAGAATTACCTTAGCTTAATATTTATGAAAGCCATCTCTGTTTTAGGAACTTCGTCTAATGCTGGAAAAAGCTGGATGGTCACAGCTTTAGGAGCATGGCTAAGGCGCAATGGTGTCAAAGTTGCACCATTTAAAGCCCAAAATATGTCAAATAACTCCTATGTGACCTTGGAAGGCGGGGAAATAGGACGGGCGCAAGCAGTGCAAGCGATCGCCTGTGGGATGCGTCCAATCGTAGAAATGAATCCAATTCTGTTAAAGCCATCAGGAAATGGAACTTCGCAGTTAGTTTTATTAGGTGAAGCGCGGCAACATATTGCGGCAATTGATTACTATCAACATATCGAAACGCTTTGGGAAACTGTACGGGACACCCTTGAGTTTTGGCGCGATCGCTGTGATGTTTTGCTGCTAGAAGGTGCAGGCAGCCCTGTAGAACTAAATCTCATGCATCGCGATCTTGTGAATTTACGCCCAATCATTCATTTGCAAGGAAGATGGATTCTTGTGGGTGATATTGAGAAGGGCGGTGTATTTGCTCAGATTATTGGCACAAATCAGCTTTTGCCTGAACCTGCACAGGATTTAGGATTAGGCTTTATTGTCAACAAATTTCGTGGTGATTTAAGGTTATTTAGTGATGCTGAAAAGTACTTTCGTAACTACATGCCAAATCTTCCCTATTTAGGAGTTCTTCCCTATGCTTCAGAATTGCAACCTGAGAGCGAAGATAGTCTATGCGGTGAAGCGGAAGCTAAAGGGCAAGGTGCAAAGATTGCTTGGATTAGATTTCCCCATTTGTCCAATTCCCAAGATAGTCAGCCTTGGCAATTAGATTTAGGAATAGAAACCGTTTGGGTGCAAACTATTGCCGATTTGGATAATGCGAAGATAATTATTCTCCCAGGTAGTAAAAACACTCTTAGCGATCTGCAATGGTTGCGAACTACGGGCTTAGCTGATGCAATTCTCGCAGCACATCGGCGCGGCGTGCCGATCGCTGGCATCTGTGGTGGTTATCAGATGTTAGGGAAATATCTAGGCGATCGCGAAGGTGTCGCTGGTTCTCAAGGTGAAGTAGCAGGATTAGGGCTACTACCAATTAGCACTGAATTTATGGCAACCAAACAGGTGCGTCAGGTACAAGCGATTTGGCAAAGGTCACAATCTATCGATAAATGGATGACCTACGAGATTCATATGGGTGTTACTCACTTAATTGATGGAAGAGAATCTTCGCAAATCCAGCCTTTGCTGCAAGTGCAAGGCGATCGCGAGTTTCGTGATGAAGGAATGCAATGCGATCGGGTATGGGGTAGTTATTTGCATGGTTTATTTGAGTCCGCCAATGTCCGCAAAGCTTTAACTCAATTAGCAAATATTTCTGAACATCAACCTTCTTCCCAGTCTTGGCTAGAGCATCAACAAAGTCTCTATAACAATATGGCAGATTTAATCGAAACACATTTAGATCTCACCCAAGTTCTTCGTTATTTAGAAATGAAACCTAATCACAAAAACTGAATAGATTTATAGCAATCCTAAATGAGTTGTGAGAGTGTGCCCTTCGGGCACACTCTCACAACTCATTTAGGATCTAGGATCGCTATATATAGCAACGCAAGAGATAGATAGGAAAAATCAAAGCCAAAAAGATGAGTAGCGGCGCAAAGCGCCGCCACCCATCTTTTTGGCTTTATATCCTAAGCAAAACTTACATTGCTATATACACCCATTTGAAAATGATCTGGATAATGCTACGATTTTATCTAGTTGCTAATTAACTGTAAGGGGGAAACTAGCTATGAATAACGAAACATATGTCACACACAAGAAAGATGTCGCTATATCTCCAGTAGTTCCTTTTAATTCAATACAAGCAAGGTTACAGACTCGTCCCTTTGGAACTCAAAATCAGAGTGATCCAAATACGCCTCAAGATCAAACAGCCGATCTAGCAAAATTCGCTGATCGAAGCAATCTCAATTCTTTGATAGATTTATCCACTAGTTCTCGCATTCAGCAACAAGAAAACAACGGAAAATCCCACAATATCTCTCAAGAGCAATCTGCGGTGAATTTAGTTCAAAGACAAGAATTTCGTACTGCTCAGTTACAGAGAATGATGTTTGGCGGTGTTCAGAGAAGATCTGATCATGGAAATATGGAGATTACTCCTAATATCGTTCAAAAGTATGAACAGAAACTACCTAATCAATTACGACTCAAAAGAGAGGGAATGAATACAAGTACTAGTGTTCAAATTCTCCAACGAACTCCAGAATCACAAATTATTCAACGTAACCTAGACCAATCTAGACTTGATCGCTTAAGTAATGGTTTAGGTAAAGGGAAGTATAACAAGGTAATTGGTGCAGGATTAGAAGAGTATTTTGATACTCTCTCGGATACAGAGCTTGTTCGCTATAAAGCTCTACAAAACACTAAGTTTGATCAAATAATCAAGGGCTTAAAAGAAAGTTCCTTATCAACTATCACCGAAGGAGTTTCTAATTTTGCTCAAATCCTTGATCTTGTTGGTTCAGCAGTGGAAACAGGTGAAGATGCTGCTGAAATTGCAGCGATGTTACCTTCTTTATTAGGTACAGCCAGTAAAGTGGTATCAGCCACATCTGACGTTGCGATGGAGGGCTTTGGTGGCGGAATTGGCGGTATTAAAGATACTTACGAGGGTGGATCTTCGATCGCTAAACAAAGTAAATATGTAGAAGGAGGCATGACCTTACTAAGTGGAATCTCTGGAATTGCTTCTCTTATTCCAGGAGTGCCCGATGCTGTAGGCGTAGCAGGTGCTAGTGCCAAAAGCTTAGGTGGTGTCACTAAAATGGCTAATACCAAAATTAATCGTAACGCGATCAATAAATTGAAATCTGATGCAGGCTCTAATACACAGTTAATTGATGCATTAGAGATTCTTGACAATAGCATCGGCTATTGGGAAGGAGCGCAACAAACAGTACTAGGTGGAGTGGAAGGCGTAGGTAGTATGTTTGGTGGTGTAGGCAAATGGGGTACAAGTCTGTTTAGCAAAGGTGTGGAGACGCTTCCAAGTTGGGGTATGTATGCAGGTCGCGCTATTGGCAGTACAATCACAAGCAGTATCGATAGTAATGCTCAAGTAAAAAAACGAGAGGAGCAAGAAAAGTCCACCCAAAAAGCCGCTATGCGTGCGGCTGTGAATTCTAGCGTTGGCAAACCTGAACATATCGGTAGGTTACATCGCTTGGCTGTTTTGATTGAGCCAGATTTTGCTAAAGAAATGAATAGAGCGATTAATCTGCTGGATGATAGTACCCAACTGGCTGTAAAGGAGGCTATCAAAGAAAAAAATACATGGAATCCTAGTTGAGCTAAATAATTATCATGTCTTCTAATCTTGATTTTACGAACCAAAAGCGCGTTTTGACTCACTTTCAACAAGCTATTAAAGAATTAGGATATGACACCAAGATGTTTGAGCAATCAGATGATCCATCATTATTGAAAGCTCCGTTGTTATTAGTGGGTTTACCGCGAGATTCTCAAGGACGCGATCGCACGCTTAACTTTACTTTCGTAATTCAAGATGATCAAGATGATTTCGATTATCTGAGTTTGATTCAGTGTTATACTCCATTATTTTTTGAAGTATTGTCTGAACATAATGGATTAGCAAATCTCCTTCTTGCGGTTAACAATCATGTTCCTATTGGTCACTTTGGAATAAACGAGAAGTTAAATCTTTTCTATCGATATGTGATGACTTCAGAGAAATGGGCTTTGTTAGAGCCTGAAACTTTACAACAGATGATCGTTTTGTTTGTACATATCCTAGATACATTTACTCCACTCATCAATTCTTTTATTACAGCAGAAAAGACGTTAGAAGAGATTTTGCAAACTTTATAGAAACCAATTTTGTATTTTTAGCAATGCAGATATAGCGATCCTAAATGATTTGTAAGATTTGCAGGGTTGTGAGAGTGCGCCCCTTCGGGGCGCACTCTCACAACCCATTTAGGATTGCTATACTAAGGAAACGTGAGTTCGATATAGCCATTTGCGGCGTGCGAAGCACGCCGCAAATGGCGAAAAATGGTAAGAATCGCTTAGCGATTCTTATCATTTTTCACTTTCGTCGAACTGACGTTAAGGAAGTTAGAAAAAAGATCTATAAATGCACAGATCCCCGACTTTTTCTGGGCAAGCAAAGACAATGTACAAATTCACAAAAAAAGTCGGGGATCTTAACCTTTGCTTTTTGATTTTTCTTGTGCCTAGTTACTTAAAACCACAAAATTGTCGCTATTCATTGGTCCCAGCAATTTCTGTCGAACGAATCGCAAGAAATTTTTTGAAAGTGTTGCTTTACAGTATTTTTAAAAAATTTCTTGGTTTGGGTTTGAGCGCAAAGCGCAGTAAATGCCTTGAAGCGTGATATTTTAGCTTGAGATGCCTACATTCAGTCCTTAGAAACCATGCTGCTTGAAGTCGAAAACCTGACTATTCGTTATGGCGATGCAGAACCTGCGGTCGATCGCGTTACTTTCCACTTACAAGCAGGTGAAGCACTAGGGTTAATCGGCGAAAGTGGCTGTGGTAAATCGACGATAGGGCGATCGCTAATTAAGCTATTACCCCAATATGCCAGCACTGAAGGGACGATCTGTGTCGATGGCGAAGCGATCGCTGAGAAAAAAGATGGCACATGGCGCGGCGAAAAAGTTGGCTTAATATTTCAAGATCCGATGACAAGGCTCGATCCATTGATGAGCATAGAGGCGCATGGTTTAGAGGTGTTAGCGTCCCATTATCCTAAGTTGTCAGCCCAGTCCGCAAAACAACGCCTCAATGATGCGCTCAAAGCCGTTCGTATCGATCCATCAAGGGCTAGGCAATATCCCCATGAATTTAGCGGTGGGATGCGTCAGAGAGTGGCGATCGCTCTGTCGTTACTGTTAAATCCTGTTTTATTAATTGCCGACGAACCAACCACCAGTCTGGATGTCACCGTTGCCACCGATATTCTCAAAGAACTAACAGAACTTCGCAAAAGCCGTTCTATGGGGTTACTATTGGTCACCCACGATCTCGGTATGGTTGCCGAATATTGCGATCGCATTGCCGTGATGTATAACGGGGTAATTGTGGAGACAGGCTCGGTTGAAGAAATTTTTCGATCCCCCCAACATCCCTATACCCAAAGCTTACTGGCTTCGGTTCTGCATTTCCATCCTGAAGTATTATCTTCTAGTTTAGATATTCAGGAAGTTCCTGAAGTCCAAGATCAAGATATTCCTGAAGCTATTCCAGAAAACATTTCAGAAAATGTTCTAGAAGAGAGGCTAGATCAGGAAGAGGTTAAAGTAATTGAAAAAATTCAGACCCCTCTCAAATCGTCACCCAGAGTAATTCTCTATGTCAACCACCTGAAAAAGCATTATGTGACAGGCGGAAATTTACTAACAAGATTAGTTGATCCTTCGATTGGTTTGGTTAAAGCCGTGGATAGTATCGATTTGGAAATACTCTCAGGGGAAACCTTTGGCATTATTGGCGAAAGTGGCTCTGGCAAAAGTACAACGGGAAGAGCAATTTTGCAATTGATCAAGCCCGATCGCGGGTTAGTACGGTTTAATAGTGTCGAACTAACCAAACTTAAAGGTGAGCAATTGCGCCAAATGCGATCGCAGATGCAAATGATTTTTCAAGATCCGCGTGCTTGCTTCAGTCCTTATATGAGCGTATTTCGTAGCGTTGCCGATCCATTGCTAATTCATAAACTTGCCCCCGATCTTGAATCAGCCCGCGAAAGAGTCTATGCCATTCTCGAAAAAGTAGGACTGAATTCCCAACTAGCCGAACGCTATCCTTCGGATTTATCGGGTGGTCAATTGCAGAGAGTCGCGATCGCCCGTGCGTTGATTACTAACCCTAAATTAGTGATCTGTGATGAGCCTGTGAGTATGCTTGATGCCTCAATTCAGAGCCAAGTTTTGCAGTTAATGCGCGATCTCAAGGAAGAATTTAAGCTTACCTATATTTTCATTACCCATGATCTCGCTGTGGCTCAATTTTTCTGTGATCGCATTGCCGTGATGCGTAGCGGTAAGATTGTAGAGCAGGGCAGTACCGCAGCAGTGTTGACCAATCCTCAACACGAATATACCAAGGCTTTGATTGCTTCAATTCCACGTATTCCTTACATCAATAGCTAAACCCAAAAAATTTTCAAAAGTGTTGCTATGCAACACTTTTGAAAATTATTTAGATACAACTTCTTTGAAAACTGCGACAATGCCCGATTCCCGAAAAAATCTCTTCCTTGATTCTCACTTCCTTAATCCCGATCGCTCTAATCTTGAAGACATCCGCAAGTTGGGATACGCCTTTATCGATTTGATCGTGGATTCAGTTTTGGATACTCAAAATCAGCCCTTTGTCAAAGATGAGTCTGCTTTTGATATTCTCATTCCTGAACATGGACAAGATTTGCAAGAATTATTGGCAGAAGTGCGCTCGCAGATTTTGCCACGTACTGTTAACTTCCAGAATCCTTGCTATATGGGACATATGGATAGCGTGCCTAGTGCGATCACGATCTGGGCAGATGCGCTAGTTTCGGCAATTAACAACAACATGCTGAGCTATGAACTTGCGCCTGTATTTACGGAAATGGAAGCACAATTGATGCAATGGTTTGGCAATCTCTTTGGCATGGGAAATGATTGTTTTGGAACACTCACTGCTGGCGGTAGCCTTGCTAATATTTCAGGGCTATTATTAGCGAGAAACTGGAAAAAGCCTCAGAGCAAGGTTTTGGATGATTCCAGTAATTTAGTGGCTTTTGTGTCCGATGCTGCCCATACTTCCTTTGAGAAGGCGATGAATGTGATTGGTGTTGGCAAAGAGAACTTAGTGCGCGTTCCCACAAATTATCGTGGCGAAATTATTTTAGAAGAATTGGAAGTTGCTATTCAAAAAACAATTAGAGAAGGGAAACAACCTTTTTTTGTAGCGGCGATCGCAGGCACTACGGTAACAGGAGCCATTGATCCGATTCAATCAGTGGGAGAAATTGCTAAGCGTTATGACTGTTGGTTTCATATCGATGCCGCCTATGGTGGAGCAGGTATTTTTACACCCAAGCTAAAACCTTTATTCCGAGGCTGTGAACTTGCCGATTCTATGACATTCAATCCCCAAAAGTGGCTCTGGGTAGCGCGAACCTGTGCGATGCTAATTGTTAAAGATAAGCAGCATCTCGTGGATGGCTTTGATGGAGAACTTCCCTATATGGATGCTCACACACTCAACTTCGGGAATCTTAATTTGCAGGGAACCAGACGTACCGATAGCCTCAAGTTATGGATGGCTTTGAAGGCGATGGGAATTTCGGGTTGTCGTTATCTAGTCGAGCGATCGCTTGATCTATCTGATAGTCTGCGCCAATGGATTGATGATTCACCCGAATTAGAACTAGTCTGCGAACCAACTTTAAATATTATTTGCCTCAAATCCAACGATCCGCATCTCAGTAGTGCCGCCCTGCGCCAACAATGGATCGATGCAGGTAAATTATGGCTGTCTTTGCCTCTGTGGAAAGGCGATCGTATTCTTAAAGCCGTAGTTTTACACCCTTACGCAGGGCAATAAAAAAGAGTTGTTCTCGCTTTGCGAGAACAACTCTTTTTATTCATTAACTGATGTTAGGTAGATAGAATGCCTACGATCATCTAAGTCTAGGGCTTTCCCTGTGGCACAGCCCCTACAAAAATCTAAATTATTTGGGGTAGGGACAATCCCCCCGTGGTTGCCCTGTCGTGCTAGCAGAAAGAGATTCATCATCTTAAGTTCCACGTAACATCAGTCATTAACCAAGATGTGTAATTAACGCTTGGCGCATGATCTCAATAGGGACAGGTTGATCTAACCAAAACTCCAACCCGATCGCCCCTTGATTGATCAGCATCTCCAACCCATCGATCGCCTTGAGTCCCCTAGCAGCCGCAATTTGCAAAAACTTTGTGGGGCGTGGTGTATAAATCAGATCATAGGCGATCGCCTGATCAGGTAGTAAATTCATCTCCGCCTCAGAGATGGGTGTATTAGGATCACTTGCCATCCCGATCGGCGTAGCATTGATGATAATTCCCGCAATTTCTAGCAAATGCGGTATTGAAGTCCAAGGATGTACCCGCAGATTGTAATCGTGGAGTTGGCTAGTCATTGCCCCATGAAATTTTTTCATCTTTCTAGGATCGCGTCCCACCACATGAATAACAGGACAGCCCAACTCCAAGCAAGCCGCCACTACCGCCTTAGCTGCCCCACCACTGCCAAGGATCACCGCAGGACTATTTCCCCAGTCACAATTAAGTTGCTTGAGTGGGCTTAAAAAACCTGCTACATCCGTATTTGTGCCAATCCAGCGATCGCCAACTCGCTTTACCGTATTGACAGCACCAACAGCTTTGGCGATCGGCAAGACTTCATCAAGTAAGGGAATCACCTCAACTTTATGGGGAATGGTCAGGTTAAAGCCTTGCACTGATTGAATTGCTTTTAGCCCTGCGATCGCCGCAGATAAATCCTCCACAGGGATTGGAAAAGGCACATATACATAGTCCAGACCCATTGCGGCGATCGCGGCATTGTGCATCACAGGCGAAAGACTATGACTGACGGGAAAACCCATCACCCCTAAAATTTTGGTTGTTCCTAAGATGCTTCCGCTCATAGTTGCTGACCTCACGCGATTAAAAAACTATGACATAAATGTTGCGCCTAAAGGCTAATAATCCGTAGATTAGAGGATATGCACTGCATATCCTCTAATCTATGAATTTACCAACGGAGTAATTCAGCGCATAACTCCAACTCAGTAAACGCAACCACAAACGAGGATTTGCTGGTTCGAGCCAAGTTTGACAACTACGCATGAGTTGCGGCAACCATCCACCCAGTAAGGCGTTAGCCAAAGAACTACGGGTAAAAGCCCCATAACTCGAAAGCCACTTCAAGAGATCCTTTGTCCCAGCCATCTCTAGAATCCAAAGAATTAACTTGGGATTTTTAAACGCCGCAATCAAGGCAAGACGGTTAAACATCAACCAATTAAGGCGATCTTTGATAAAGCGATCGCTTACGGGTTGCGGCTCATCAGCAAGCAGTCCAAAGAAAGTATTTAGCATCGAGTTCACACGCTCTGGCGGTAAATGCATCCCCGTCGGAACCATCATTCCCTTAGAAAACAGCCAAGTGACTGCGATATTACTTTGATAGGCATTAATCTGGCTAAGATCATCGGCTCTAAGCAAATCGTGTTTTAGGGCTGTATCCAATAAAGTCGCTAAACGTGGCAAGTTGCGAACGAGGGAACCAAAGCCCGTAAAGACTAAGGGGGATTGCAGAGAGGCAGCATCACCGATCGCTAAAATTCGATCAAAGGCACATTTTTTAGAATCTTCATTGAGGCTGTAATGTCCAGTGATATAGCCAAAAGTTGCTTTCTTCCAAGTCAGTTTTTCCATATCACAACGGCGATACTCTGGCAAAATCGTGAAAAAGTCCTCATACATTTCCAGCAACGATCCTGCGTTCTCTGGATGCACTTGATGATAATGGAATAGATAAATTGTCAGCTCATCCTTTTCCGCAGGAAAGAGTTCCCAAATCAACTGTCGTCCCCGTGAGATATCGCCATGACTGAACAACACATCGCCATATTGGGAATCCCACACATGCTTATCAATTCCTTCTAAAACTGCACCCACAGTCGGACAGACACTATCAAAGGCTTGACCAGCATTTAGTTGCTGTGCGATCGCTGAAGCCGATCCCATCGCATCAATCACTAAGCGCGAATTTAGAATTACCTCTGCATCCGTTTCCAAATTCTTTGCAAAGATGGTTGCGCCATTATCGTTAATTACTACTTTCTGAAATTCGGTGCGATCGCAAATTACTGCACCATATTGATGTAATTTTTTGCTACAAATTTCTAACAAACGATTAGTATCGATCGCAATATTTAAAACCGTAGGCGTATGCAATACCTTAGCCTTAAGATGCGGTGGATTATTGCTATCAAAAAACTTGTTAAAGCCATCCACATATTCCGCCGTAATCATCGCTTCAAATTCTTCTTTAGTGAAGAGTCCAAAATCAATCAGATTCTGGAATTCTGCACGGGAAATATTCCATTCTCGATTCATGCGTCCAAAGGGAATGCGCTCCACTAAGCACACACGATAACCTAACTTCGCCATCATCGCCGCATGGATAGCGCCCAATGCTCCACCCAGATACACAATGTCATAGATTACGTCGGGCTTTACAGAGTTAGTTTGTGAATCTTCAAAAATCACCTGCTTGGAAGTTGCGGGATTTTTGACACTTTCCCGCCAACGTTTTTCCCACCAATAGACCCGATTAAGATCATATTCGCCATTGGGAATGCGTTGAAAGAATTTGACCGTAAGCGGATATTCCTCAGCTAGGGCTTCAAAAATTGATTGATTTGGGGCGATCGCAGGTGGCTGTTTAAATTCATAGGGAAAGGCTTGACGCGCCGCCTTTGTCAAATGCTCAAGAAAATCCTTTTCACCATCCATGACCTCATCTGACCAGCGAAATATTTTGAGGTAAGTCGTGCGCTGTAATGTCCAGATAAATACTGATAATTGCGCGATCGCTCCTGAGCGATTTTGGCGATCGAGGATAAAGCCATGCTTAGCAACGGATTTTTTCCCAAAGGGACATTGGTACTCATTCTGGAGCCATGTTTTCACGGCTGCAACTTGAGGTGTAGGGATTTCAATGTAAAGTAACTGCTGCATGGCTAAATCAATATCTTCAGTGTTCTAATTTTGGCATATAGGCGATCGCATTACTAAATAAGCGACAGCTACATTGTAAAGGCTATAACCATTCTGGAACTAATCATTGAGGTTTTGCAAAATACTCTCAACCAATTTATAAACACGAGTACCTAATTGCGAAGTCCAGTATTCATTTAGTCTTAAGTCAAGACTTCGCGATCGCGCAATTGCATTTTTGACATTGGGTTTGTACGCAGAAATATCTAAATTGCTCTTATTGTAGACCCCTAAATCTGCTTTAAGTCTTGCTTCAAAATGCTTACAAGTCTTATCTTCAGGGTGTAAATCTCTAAAGTGTAAGCATAGCCAGATTTCAAAACATGGATTACTAATAGCTAATTTGTATCCTTTTTGCCTAGCTTGAGGGCAGACAGCAATTAATTGATCCTTTTTTACCCAGCGATCTACATCAAGCACCAGCCATAACTCATCATCTTCACTAAAGCCGTATAAGTCCTTGAATTTATCCAGACGCTCTAGTACATATTCAGGTGCAGAATCATTCTTTTCTCCAGTAGCTAATACTTCCACCTTCACCTTGCGATTACCGAACATTTCAAAATACTGTTTTTCGGTATTTCTCCCCTCGGTTGCTATCACAAATAATTTTGCACTTCTACGATCATGCTCACGGTCTAAAAGCTTAGTGCGATTTATCTTTCTCATTTCTCTTGATCAATTTACTTTTTCAGGCAGAGAATCTTCACACTCAGACCATCCTAAATCCTTTGGATTTCCAAAGAAAGGAATCGCTCCAAAACGAGCATTTAAGTAACCTTTTTCAATCTTAAGATCAGGTCTGATCTTAAATTCAGCTAACGAGTAGCAATCAGATATACCATTTTTATTTTTTTCAACAAACCATATCTCATCACGCCTCAATAAATCTAGATCTAGCAAATTAGTATCATGAGTTGTAAAGATAAGTTGATTTCCCTTAGATCTACAATTTATTGCGGACTCTACAAAACATCTCGACAAAAGTGGATGTAATCGTCTATCTAACTCATCAATAAATACAACTTTTTCTGCGTCTTTTCCTAAAATATACAGAGAGGGAATCAAATTAATAAGACGCTGTGTACCTTCTGATTCTTCATCCATAGAAAAATCAATCAAATCGCCATTCTCGTGACGATGACTAGTTTTTAGTTGAGTTAAATTAACCTGACCATTTTTGTCTTTAAACAACAGAAAACGCCCACCTTGAGAGTTCCCAACTGTCGTGACAGAATTTTCTTCTAGTTCCTCAAGAATACTATCCCTAAAACCTTTGGGCATAGTGGGAAAATGATTGTCGAAATCTAGTTCAACCATATCAGTTGATATTGCTTCAATACCTGTTCCAGCAAAAACAAGGAATTTGCTCAGAAAATCTGTAAAGGAATCATCTACAGCCACCCCAACCTCTAAATTTTTGAAATTTGATTCAGCAGGTACAACCATGAGTACGTTTTTAAACCAGTTAAAAACTGGCATCAAAATCTCAATCCTGCGATCAATTGCTTCTGTTAAAAAAAGTTGGTTTGGTCTTGTCCCTGTAGCGATAAATTTTAAATTAAGATGTCGGTTTGAATCTTTCCCTTTAATCGGACTTCTTCCCTTAATTATTGTGCCAAATTCAAAGCTTGTTTCTTTTTTGGAAGAAGTAGAAGTAACTCTTTCAAAATACATTACTTCCTTTTTTTTGCCTTTAGGAATACCATGCAGCCATTCTTCAACGATTTGTTCTTTATTTAGTCTAAATCCGTAAGAGTACTGAGAACCTTGATGAGTAAAGATAAACTCGAATTTACTGGTTTGTTTATCATAATCACCCAACTTAAACGTAGGTACGGAAATAGATTGATTTGTTCGAGTGCCTTTGATAACTAAATTTTTCACAAAACCCATAGCTTTAATGAGATTTGATTTACCTGCGGCATTAGCTCCATAAATAGCTGCAATTGGCAATACAGAACGACCTTCTCCTGCTTCATGCTGAGCAAGATGATCGCTATGCTGACTATCGCTATTAACTGCCACCATGCTAAAAGTCGCTTCATCTCTGAAGGACAAAAAGTTTTCTATGGTGAATTGAATTAGCATTTTTTAATCAAGCATATTTAGGACTTTACTTGATTATAGTTTATATGGTTCCTCCAAATGACCATTTAGGAGAAAAAATCTCTTAAATGGTCATTTGGAGGTTTTTTTATGAAGTAAGGAATGAAAATTAATTAATTTTCATTCCTTACTACCATTTAAGGTTTGACAATCAAAATACCGTAGGCATCAGGATTGAGATATTTACGAACGGCGGCTTGGATATCCTCTTTGGTGATGGATTTCATGAGATCGGGATAGTTTAAAGCTGGCTCTAGCGAACCGACAATGCGATCGTAATAGCCATAAATACCAGCGCGTTCCTTGGGTGATTCATTGCCAAAGATGAAACGATTGCTGACTTGAGTGCGGATTTTGGCAAGCTCCTCATCGGTGACGGGAGTTTCATGCAATTTGAGGATATGTTCGCGAATTGCCTCTTCAACGATCGCTACATCTTCCACATTCAACTTCGCAAATACTTGAAAAGTTCCTTGCCAACGCATCGCTGAATTGCTCACAGAAATGCGATCAACAATGCGTCGATTTTCGCGCAAGTCCTGCACCATCCGCGAAGTGCGTCCACTACCGAGAATGTTTGCCAAAATACTTAAGGGATAGGTTTCCGCTAAATCTCTTAAACCAGCGACGCGCCATGACATGCTCAGTCTGGCTTGCTTCAGACTTGAATCAGTGACTTCGCGCCGCACAACTTCCGTAAATGGCTTTTCGGATGTAAAGTCTTTGTGCTTTGGCTTGACAGCGATCGCATCTCCTTCTTTTCGTGTCTCAAAATAATCCGCAATCACACCAATCATCTCGCTGACGGGTAAATTGCCAACAACGGCGATCGTCATATTTTGAGGTGCATACCATTGGCGATGAAACGATCGCATTTGCTCTGAGGTGACGTTTTCAATTACATCTACGGGGCCCAGAACAGCACGACGATAGGGTAACTGCTCATACACTAATTCCGAAATATGACGATAAATACGGCGATCGGGATTATCTTCACTGCGCCGAATTTCTTCTAGTACCACATGCCTTTCGCGCTGAAATTCTTCGTCAGGAATGCTAGATTTTAGAACTATATCCAGTTGTAGAGGTGCAAGTTTCGCAAAATCCTTAGGCGCAACATTGATATAAAAATGCGTGTAGTCCTGACTAGTAGCCGCATTAGTATTACCACCATGAGACTCGATCGCCTGTTCAAATTCCCCTAAGCCAAGGCGATCGCTGCCCTTGAACACCATATGCTCTAGGAAATGTGCCATACCGTTGATGTCATCACTCTCGACCGCAGAGCCAACGTCAACCCAAATACTGAGATTGACCGCATCAACAGGAATCTGTTCGGCAATAATCTTTACCCCATTGGGCAGGATATGCTGAGTGGGAGCAGTGGAGACTGAAGCCTGATCAAGATCAGCTTGATCAAGAGCAGCTACATCTAACCGACGTGGAATGACGATCGCTGGCATGGCAAATTCAAGGTTTTTTACTAAATTTTTAAATAAAAATCGCTTTTATATTTGATTCTAGGTGGCGCATAGCGTCACCTAGCCAAAATCACATTCTTTTTAGAGCTTGCAATTTGTAATAAGCTTCTCGCAGTTGCAAGCCAGAAGTATCTTCTAGCATAGCAGCAAAATCATAGGACTCTTGGTAAGCAGCGCGTGATTTTGGCAGATTTCCAAAAGATAAGTACAAATCACCCAAATATCGCTGAGCGATCGCCGCCGTTTCGCGATCGCCCATCACCAAAGCCAAGCTAGAGCGATTTTGCAATAATTCTTCAATGCGATAAAAGTTAGGGACTTCGAGATAGGCGGCAATCAAGCGATCGCTAGCAACTGCCATCAATGGATAATTGCGATATTGGCGGGCGATCGTTAGAGCCATACCATAGTCCTTGATCGCTGATTTGTAATTATCCAACGACATGAAACTATCGCCGCTATTGACATAGACATAGCCTTCACCGATCGCCTCACGGAGTGGATATTTTTTGATAGATGCATAATAGAGCTTGATCGCCGCTAGATGGTCACCGTAGCGCCCTGCAATTAAACCTTTGTTATTCAGAGCAAGCGCGGTATTCAGTCCTTGATCATTTTGAATAGCCAGATCAAGAGTTTCGTTGTTGAGTTTCGCCGCAGATTCTAGTTTGTTTTGGGCAATCTCAAAACTGACCAAATTATTGGAGCTTTCTAACTTTGCGCCATTGTCTTGCAAAGTATTGGCATAACGGATTCTTTGGCGAGTTGTATCTTGAGCGGCGTTCGCTGCTCCCATCATTTCATAGGCATCGCTCACCCTTGCCAGTGTGTAGGCGATCGCAGGTTGGTCATTAATGCGACGGTAATAGCCGATCGCATAGAGCCAAGTCTTAATGGCTTCGCGTGGTTTGCCATCTTTGAGTTGTACATAGCCAAGATCAAGCAAGCGATCGGCTTCATTGCGAACAGCCCGATTTGCGGGGTTAACAGTTGTGTGTTGCGCCTGTGTCGGCATCGGCACAATGATCGCCCCCACAAATGCCGCTAAAATCGTTGCGCCAATATTAGCAACTGACATTTTCTGATGCTTTCTATACATATCCCTACATCCTCACCAATAAGGTGGACATATTGTAGCGACATAAAAGCAATTTTTTATAGAAGTTTTCTGACTTTTTCTGACGTTAACGTGAGTTCGATATAGCCATTTGCGGCGTGCTTCGCACGCCGCAAATGGCGAAAAATGGTAAGAATCGCTTAGCGATTCTTACCATTTTTCGCTTTCGTCGAACTGACGTTAACTAAAATATAGGCAAGCAAAATAAAAAAGCACCCAATGGGTGCTTTTTTATTTAAATATAGTGCAATTTAGAAATTCATTTCTGCGGCTTGGACTTTTTCGACTTGCTTCTTCTTCAGTACCAACAAAATTTGGGTAACGATGACCGAAGCAAAGAATGCTAGCAACCACTGAATGCGGCGAGGATCTTGAAGGACGATTTCGCCATCATGCTGACCAAAACCACCAATATTAGGATTTGTGGTTAGAGGAGAACCAACTTTCACATCACTACCAGGTTCTACAACTAGTTCAGCACCAGCAGGAACCTTCTCAACAGCAATACTGCCATCAGTAGTCTGAACTGAAATTTCATAACCACCGTAGATACCTTCATCTTCATTTGGGGCGATCGGGCTAATTTGCGTAACTAGACCAGAAACAGAAGAAGTATATTCGTTGTTATTGCTCTTTTCGCCAGTAGGATAAACCTGTCCACGACCACGGTTGCCACCAGCACTGACTGAATATTTCAAGAAGTGAACATTCTTGTCCTTAGCAGGATCGGGAGCAAGTACAGGAAAAACAATTTCCGAATAATCATCACCAGATACGGGACCAACTAAAACAATATTTTCTTGGGTATCACTGTAGGGTTGGTAATAGGTATCCTTGGTCTTTTCCTTCAGTTCTTCAGACAAGCGATCTTCAGGAGCAATCTTAAATCCTTCAGGCAATACTAAAACTGCACCAACGTTCAGACCTGTTTTGCTGCCATCAGCACTTACTTGTTGTTTGGTGTGATCGTAGGGGAGTTTGACAACGGCTTCAAATACGGAGTCGGGTAGCACTGCTTGAGGTAGTTCTAATTCGATTCCCTTTTGGGCGAGGTGGCAGTTAGCGCAGACGATGCGACCTGTAGCTTCGCGAGGATTTTTGTAAGCTTCTTGAGCAAAATAAGGATATGCAAAAGCAGAGGGGGCATTAAGCCCGAATAGTAAAGTTAAACTTGTGAGGACACATAGACTGACTCCCACAATCAAACGATTAGCACGGAACAAAGCTTTTTTCATGTATAAGTTCAAATGTAATTCAAATACCAATTTCGATATGTTAAGGATAGACGGCGCTCCTCGTCGTCTATCCTTAACCCTTTATTTTAAGCCCACCAAGGTGCTTCATTAGTGCGGAAGTCAGTTTCTGTCCATGTGCTAAATTGCACCACATCATCGCTAACTGTGGCATGGGCAAGGGCTAGAGACAATGGCGCGGGACCCCGTACAACTTTACCTTCAGCGTTGTACTGAGAGCCGTGACAAGGACACATAAATTTATTTTCGGCAACATTCCAAGGCACAACGCAACCAAGGTGTGTACAAACTGCGTTTAGTCCATAGGAAGCAATTTCTTTATTGTCGGTAACGACAATATAAGTAGGATCGCCTTTAAGTCCTTGAGCAAGTACGCGATCGCCTGCTTGATGATCTGCCAAGAACTTTGAAGCAATTACATCATTACCTAGTGCGTCCTTAGCAGCAACGCCACCGCCAGTTCCACCGCGAGAAGGTGGGACAAAATAGGCGAGGAAAGGACCTGCGGCTCCAAGGGTGGTTACGGCCGCAGAACCCCCTAAAATTAAGTTCATAAATTGACGACGGCCCATGCTAGGGACATCGGCGGATGCAGAAGCTTGACTCATAAATTTGACTAAGGATTTGGCTGAGAAATATTACGTTTTATATATCACTTCCTACCATGATATCGACAATCTTTGGACTTCTCTCTAGTTGTTTTGCAACGAAATGTTAAGCGTCGTGATTTTAGAGAATATTGTTAAGCTTAACGGTAGTTGGATTTAAATTTCTGTAACTTACTGATGTTACGTGGAATGAAGATTGCCCTCACCCCCCATCCCCCTCTCCCATAGAGGAGAGGGGGAGCAAAATCCAGAAAATTCTTGTTCCCCTCTCCCAAAGGGCGAGGGGCTAGGGGTGAGGGTCTTAGAAACTTCCACGTAACGTCAGTAACTTAATCAAGAACCAAATTTTTGAAGGTATTGCGAAGCCGCACCCTCAAAAATCGGATCTTGACTTTGTGGTGAGGCTTTAAGTGGTTTGGGTTAACAGAGGGGGTAAGCTTAGCTGAACTAGTTTTAATTTTTCTGATTAATTTTCCTGAGACTTGATTATGCCCATATGAATGAAAAATACCCTTCGCAGTTCTCTAAGTATCGGATCTTAGGCTTAGTTGGCAGAGGACAATTTGGCAAGGTTTCATGTGCAAGGATGCGAGATACTGGCAAATTGGTCGCGCTCAAAGAACTGGAACATCAGCGATTTCCTACTAGTAAGCTTTTACGCGAATTGCGCTTTTTATTGACCCTACAGCATGAAAATATTGTTACCTGTTCAGCGCTAATGCATCATCAAAACTATCGCTATTTAGTGATGGACTACTGCGAGGGGGGTACACTCCGAGATCTGATGAGCCATAGCAAAACCCTATCAGTGCAGCAATGCTTTGATTTAATTCATGATATTTTGCTGGGTTTAGAACATGCCCATGCCGCGAATATTATCCATTGTGATATTAAGCCTGAAAATATACTGCTAAAGATTACGGCTAATGGATGGCTTGCCAAAATTTCCGATTTTGGTATTGCTAAGCTCAGTCAAGAAATCGGTACTGATAGCAACAATAGTGGCTCGCCTGGTTATATGGCTCCTGAACGGTTTTATGGTCAATTTTCAGCAGGCTCGGACATTTATGCAGTGGGGATTATTTTGTATGAGCTTCTGGTTGGCAAGCGACCATTTACAGGAATGCCTACGGAATTGATGAATGCTCACTTAAATCATCGGATCGTTATTCCTGATAGTTTGCCCCGATCGCTTGCCAAGATTATTACGCGATCGCTAGAGAAATTACCAAAACGTCGATACATTTCAGCCTCGGAGATGCGCCAAGATCTAGAAGCAATTCGCTCTGAAGATTTTAGCCATGTTCAAATGGGGCTTGATGCTGAAATTTGTACGACAGTTTTCTTTGACCAGAAATCGCAACATTTTGCCCAAAAAGATACACCTGAAAAGATTGTTGGGCTAGTTGGTGCAGAAAAATCGCGTTTTTATAGTACTTCTAGTTTTCTTCTGCACTGGCATAGTTTGACTTTGGATCAGTCTGAACAGATCGCCAAATCTGAATATGAAATTGAGGCGATCACTTTTGCAAGAAAGACCTTATTTGCGATCACCAAGCGCTCGATCTATCAGTTTGGGCAAGTAAAACCAAAATCTTTGTATCAATCATCTCAAGCCTTCAAATGGGCTATTTCTCCCCATGGTGATTGGTTTGCCGTATCTACGGGTAAACAATTAGAAATCCGAAATTTAGTTTATGGTCGAGCAATGCGCTTGGAGTTTGCCACTAGAGACTTAAGTTGCATCATTGCCTTCGATCAACATCATTTGTTAGCGATCGCTAATAAGCCAGAAAATAATGAAAGTCGGGCGATTGTTATTTCGCGACGTTGCAATATTATGTATCGCTTATCTCTGCCCATACCGATAGATTCTGGAATTGCTACATTTACCAGCGATCGCGTACTTTTGCTAGAAGCAGGTAATCATAAAAATATCTATCTGCTTGACATCAAGCCCTATCGGCTGATGCGAATTCCCTTAGAGTATGAAGTCTTAATCATGTCTGCAACCCCTTGGGGTTATGTGATTACCGCTAGTTACAATGAGCATCAGACTATTTTAATGTTGTTAGATTTGCGCGGTAATAATATTAATAACTTGATTATTGATGGCGAAGTGACAGCGATCGCTCCGATTGATATCAATTTATTAGCGATCGCAATTTCTGATAAATCAGGTTACAAGCTACACGCCATCAATCTTAAAAAACTAGAAATTGATCTGGTTTTCTAGAACAACGTGAGTTCGATATAGCCATTTGCGGCGTGCGAAGCAAGCCGCAAATGGCAGAAAATGGTAAGAATCGCTTAGCGATTCTTACCATTTTCTGCTTTCGTCGAACTGGCATTTTTTTAATTCACTAAAGTGTGGCCACACTTTAGTGAATTGGCATAATTTTTTATGGTTGATTTGCGGAAGATCGCTTACGTCGAGAAGCTTCAGGTGATTGAATTGGCACAAACTCCTTAGAATTTTCCGATGACTCAGATCTTGAGTCTAAATTTTCTTCGGTGTTTGATGAATCAATTGGTTGCGCCCGATTTACTCTCAAAATTACACCGTTGGAAGTACCATTTTTGACAGGGTTAATCACTGGATTCATGGTTACAGTTTCAGTTGGTGGCTCAATGATTTCTTCTTCAGATTCAGTTAAGCTTTCGGCAAATTGTTCTTCTCGCCCCACCGAAAGATTTACGTCGGTACTTGATTCAAACCTTGAATCAGATCTTGATTCCATCAGTGATTCCGATCTTGAACGAAGATGACCAATATTATTCGCAATTTTTGGCGCTTGCCCTGGTAAAGCCACAGTCACAATCACATTGCGAGGATCTTTAACTTCACGATCTAATAATACCAAGGGAGAAACACCAATTTGCGAATAAACATCTTGCTCTTCTTCAGTCATTTCCACCACAACTACCTCTGGTGGCTCAATAACTTTGGTGCGAATTTCTCGCTTATTAGGTCGCTCAGGTAAATTCTCAGGTACAACTACAGGCGCAGCATCAATTACCTCGACTAATTCTTCGCTAGGCTCGGCGATCGCCTTAGCTGCAGGAATGCTCGGCAAAGATAACTTACTTGGAACTGACCGATCAACTATGACTTCGCGCTCGATGCGTGGCTCAAAACGTGGCTCAACTAGAGGCTCAATCCTTGGCTCGAAACGCGATCGCACATCCGCAGGTATAACTTTTTCTGGTTCACGCGACTCCCGTGGATCTTTGTTGAGGATGGCTCGTTTTCCGCGTCTACGTAGATTGCCACGTTCTTGATAGCTAGGATGGTTCACCAAATTAGGCTCAAGTCCACCACCCAACTCCGAATCGCCATCTTCATACTCAGAGGTAAAATCAAGCTGATTCGATTGTTTTGATTCCCAAGTGCGTGATGTAGCATCAACAGGTTGTCCCGCCGCTTCCCCAGGTAAGTGCATTAGATGCCCCAAACCACCACAGGTCGAACAAGGACGACCAAACAATTCGTAAATACTCTGACCTTGGCGCTTACGGGTAAGCTCAACTAGCCCCAATTCAGTAAGCTGAGCAATTTGAGGACGGGACTTATCTGCGCGTAACGCTTTATTAAAATGTTCTAAAAGTTGCAATTGATCGCGGCGAGTGTCCATATCAATGAAGTCCACCACAATTACGCCAGCAATATTTCGCAGACGAATTTGACGAGCAATCTCCACGGCCGCTTCGCAGTTTGTCCACAACACCGTCTCACGAGAGGTTTGGGACTTGGTAAAGGAGCCAGAGTTAACATCGATGACGGTCAATGCTTCGGTTGGCTCAATAATAATGTAGCCACCACTGGGCAGATCGACCCTAGGCTTAAGGGCTTCACGGATACCTGCATTTACCCGAAAATATTCTAAAATCGGTGTGCGCTCACGATGATGGTCTAGCATTAAGCCGCTAGGAATTTTGCCATCCGCCCAGCCCAATAAATGTTGCTTAATACGACGTAGCCCATCGCTAGTATCGGTGACAATGCGATTTACTTCAGTGCTATAAAGATCGCGCAATACTCGTTGTACAAAATCCCGTTCGCGATCGAGTAACGTCGGCTGGCGCGTAGTTGCCACATCCTGCTGAATGCCCTCCCACTGGCGCTGTAAATTATCGAGATCCTCAATGATCTGCTCCTCTGGCATTCCGTCGGCTTCAGTCCGCACCAATATACCCATACCCGCAGGCTTAACCAAAATGGCAAGGGCGCGAAGACGGTTACGTTCAGCCTCACTGCGAATGCGTCGAGATAGGTTCACCCCCCGACCAAATGGCAATAGCACAACATAACGACCGGGTAATGAAATATTTCCTGTTAGTCTGGGACCTTTATTTCCTGTTGGCTCCTTCATCACCTGCACCAGCACACGCTGTTGCGGTACGACTAGATCGCTGATCGATCCAGACGATCGCCGCATTTTTAAGGGGCCAAGGTCAGTAATGTGAATAAAGCCATTGCGATCGCCATCGCCAATATTGACAAAAGCCGCATCAATACTAGTTAAAACATTTTCGACAACGCCCAAGTAAACATCCCCGACTTGGTGAGTTCCTGCGGCCACAACAATTTCTTCAATTTGATCTTCACTAAAAACAGCAGCAATTCGATACTGCTCGGCAATAATTATTTGCTTTGGCATTCAATTTCCTCAGAATTTCTTCGATTCAAAAGAGCCAGCCTAAGAACCTACCAGAAAAATATTTTTTCTAAACTTCGTATAAAAAATATTAAAAAAAATATCTTTCAAACCCTTTAATAAACAGACTCAAAAAGTCTTAGGGGCTTTACAACAGAACATACCAATAACGAAAATAAGAAAAAATTTCGATTGCAATCTGTCTATATCGTCAACCAGCCATCTTAGCTATGTACCGAGCTAATAACTGGTCGTTGTGTCTGCTCTGACATCACGATAACGAGGCATATTGCTTTGTATGGAAAATTGGTGGGGTTTCGTTAAAAGAATTAGTTATTTCTTAGACTGGCGTTTATTAGACTATCTAAAAGGTGCTTACACCATTTGCCTACAGCATTCAGCCTGTAAGTAAAACAGCGTACTTGATGGTTCAAGTTTATGATTATGGTTGGTAAGCTCGATTACTTAACCAGCAGCTAGATGCGTTTTAGCTAGCAGCCAGCTTAAGCCTATCGTAGTATTATAGCGCAGCGTTGAGCGTTACAATTTCTTAATAGTGTTTTAATATTGATAGTTATGTTAGGGGTTCGGCTGCGCTGTACCTCCAACTTTAAAAATCAAGAAAATGAGGGTAAAGTTCTGAGTACGCGAGTAGTTATCGTCCGTCACGGCGAAAGTAATTTCAATATCTTAAGCAAAATTCAAGGACGAGGTAATTACGATCGCCCAGAATTGCAGTCTGTCTTGACGGACAAGGGAAAACAGCAGGCTAAGCTCGCAGGAAAAGCGCTATCAAATCTCAATGTTGATGTTGCCTATGCTAGTCCTTTAGTACGTGCTCAAAATACTGCGAAACTTATTTTGGTTGAAAATTTTAATCCTCCAGAACTAAGAACAACTGATGGTTTACTCGAAATTGATCTCAGTGAATGGGAATCGATGATCGCTGGTGACGTTAAAGAGCAGTTTCCTGAAAAATATCATCTCTGGCAAAATGAGCCAGAAAAATTTCAATTAGGCGATCGCTACCCCATCCTCGACTTATTTGCACAAGCCAAAGCTTTATGGAATGAGATTTTAGTCAAACATCAAGATCAAACAATTTTGTTGGTGGGGCATAGCGGCATTAATCGCGCTCTAATTTGCTCGGCGATCGGTATTCCTGTGAGTCTGTATCACAATATTCAGCAAGTTAACTGCGCCATAAGTGTCCTCAATTTCCAAGGAGCAAGTATCACCGACGGCGTGCAGCTTGAATCTCTCAACCTTGCTAGTCATCTTGCCGATATTTCAGGTTCACCATTACCCCCTGTCAAGAAAAATCACAATGGTCCGCGTCTATTATTAGTTCGTCATGGTGAAACTGAGTGGAATCGTCAAAAACGTTTCCAAGGACAAATCGATGTCCCCCTCAATAACAATGGTCATGCCCAAGCGCGACGAGCCAGTGAATTTTTGGCAAAGGTTAAAATCGATAAAGCATTTAGCAGCCCGATGTTGCGCCCTAAAGACACGGCTCTAGAAATTTTAAGCAAGCACCCCAACATTAAGCTGGAGTTATTTGATGAACTCAAAGAAATTTCCCATGGTCTCTGGGAAGGCAAATTTGAACATGAAATCGAAGCTGAGTTTCCCGGAGAACTAGCTCTCTGGCAAGCTCAACCTGAAACCGTGCAAATGCCTGAAGGTGAGAATTTACAGCAGGTTTGGGATCGTGTGGCAATTATTTGGCAAAAGATTGTCGAGTCTGTTCCCGCAGGTGAAACGGCGCTGGTTGTCGCCCACGATGCGGTAAACAAAGCGATTCTTTGCCTATTATTTGACTTTACCCCTGAGCAGTTTTGGGTATTTAAGCAAGGTAATGGTGGTGTCAGTGTGATTGATTATCCTCAAGGCGCACAGGGCAGTCCAATCTTGCAATCTGGAAATATTACGACGCACCTATCTGAAGGTGTGCTCGATCGCACTGCCGCAGGCGCTTTGTAATTTGAAGTAAATGGTGCTTCAGTACCATTTACTTCAAACCTTAAGAGAGACGCATTTTCTGCTAATTTGGTGTAAAGGATTTGTCTTAGTATTTTGTTTTAGTATTCGGAGTTTAAATAAAGTGACTATTCTATTCCAACTTTTATTGGCAGCTTTTGTATTGTTTTCCTTCGTTTTGGTGATTGGTGTACCCGTAGCTTACGCATCCCCTAGCTCTTGGAACCAAACAAAACCTCTGTTATTTCTTGGCTCTCTGATTTGGTTAGCATTTGTAATTGTCATCGGCATTTTGAATGCTTTTGTAGCTTAGACATAGCTAATAAAGCCCCCCAAAAGTTTTACAACACCTTGCTAAGCAAGGTGTTGTAAAACTTTTACTTTGCTTAATTTTGATTAATATTTGAAAATTGCTACAAATTAAAATTCTATGACCGTTTTTGAAGGTAGCTTTACCAATACAGATAGTTTGCGCTTTGCGATCGTGGTAGCTCGGTTTAATGACCTGATCGTCGGTAAGCTTCTCCAAGGATGTCAAGATTCGTTATTGAGACATGGTGTTGATGTTTCAGAAACTGGTAGCCAAGTTGATTATGCATGGGTTCCAGGAAGTCTGGAAATATCAATGGTGGCAAAGAAATTAGCAGATTCAGGTCGTTATGACGCAATTATTTGCCTAGGGGCTGTCATTCGCGGGGACACTCCCCATTTTGACTATGTGGCTAATGAGGTTTCTAAGGGAGTTGCGGCAACCTCTTTCCAGACTGGTGTACCGATTATTTTTGGGGTGTTGACCACTGACACGATGCAGCAGGCGCTAGAACGTGCAGGCATCAAGGGTAATAAAGGTTGGGAATTTGGGATGGCGGCGATCGAAATGGCTAACCTCATGCGCCAAATTCGCTCGAAATCTGTTTAAATAAACGAGCAAAGCTCGTTTATTTAAACTATAAATCCTCCGCTTTGTCCTTGAGACGCTTGCCAACTGCGGGCATCGTAATATAAATCTTCTAAACAAATACTGTAAAGAGCATCCTTAAGCTTGCGATCAAGTCTTTGCCATAGGGCAAATGTGACCCAATCAGAGGCGAGTTTTTCCTGTGGCTTGAGTCTGGGCAAAGGATAGGTATCTTCGCCAACTGCCGATAAAATTTCGCCCAGAGAGATGTCTTTGGGCGATCGCTTCAGCTTATAACCACCTTGCACGCCACGAATTGACTCCACCAAATCTGCTTGACGCAAAGCGATCAAGATTTTTTCTAAATAGGGGGCAGGAATCGATTGGCGATCGCTAATTTCGCGGACTGAGGCAGGCTTGCGTTTTGCCCAAACCACTAGATCGAGCATCGCCTTCACACTGTAATGACCTTTTCTGGTTAGTTTCATGATTTCACTGCAACCGATAGCGAACAAGGGGCTTAAGCCCCTTGTCTACGCTCAGTACCGATGATGTTTAAAAAAGAAAAGATAGATCAACGGGAGCAGGTAGCATTTCGCCGCCACGCCAATCAAGTACTTGTACCAAAATCAAATAGCCCACACCCAAAACTACGGCGACAACGCCCGTCAACACTGATATCCACTGCGATCGCTGCATAAGTAAAACCAAATAAATTTAAGTAAAAAAATTAGGTGGAAAATCTAAGGAAACCTACGAATTAGCAAAAACACCCAAACTAACTGCTATTATCCCTCTTGAAATATCTTTAAATATCGATATTTAGAAGTACATTGCGCTGATAACAACAGATTTTTTGGGAAAGTCTTACTTAGTAAGACTTTCCCAAAAAATCTATGGGTTTATTAATGTGGCAAAGTGTTATATATCAAGTAAAGCTCTGTTTTGGTAGGAACAAACTTTGATAATTCTCCGTCCTAGAACTTGAAGATAAAAACACAGACATTTAGTCATGTGCAGATTCAAGTCCAGTAGGAGCGAGTAATTGATGAGTTATAGCCTATCTTGGTCAACCAGCATCGGAGGGTACAAGCCCTCCAACTCCGTGTCCGTTGATAAGCTCCCCATCGTTGAATTGGTACAACTGTGCCAAACCGAAGCGCAAACCAGTAGGTCTGCGTTTGCAGAACTTATGCGACGTAATCAATCCTATGTCGATCAAGTACTATACAAACTCGCTCCTGACTGGCAAGATCGCGCTGATCTTGCTCAAGAAGTATGGCTGCGTGTTTACCGAAATATCAAGCGCTTACAAGAGCCAGAAAAATTTCGTGGTTGGCTGAGTCGGATTGCCACAAATTTGTTCTATGACGAATTGCGTAAACGCAAACGAGTTGGCAACTCCGTTTCCCTCGACGCACCATTTATGTCTGGCGATGGTGATGAAATGAGTTGGGACTTACCTAGCGCGGCTCCTAGCCCAATCGAGAACATGTCTACGCAGGAGTTCTATGACCAACTTCGCAAAGCTATTCAAGATTTACCTTCTAGTTTCCGAGAAACCATTGTGCTAAGGGAAATTCAAGGTTTATCTTACGAAGAGATTTCGGAGTTAACAGGTGTATCGCTTGGTACAGTCAAATCACGTATAGCTAGAGCAAGATTGAAGCTACAAGCGCAACTACAACCCTATTTGTCCAATATGTAACGAGGGGTGTATTTAAGTTATGAGTGCTAACCAAATTTTTAATAGTTCTATGATTATTCCAGAGGAGCGCTTTGAGTTACTCAGTGCGTATATAGATGGCGAAGTAACTGAAGCTGAAGAGCAACTTGTCGAACAGTGGCTGTCCGATGACGTTGATTTCCGTCGCCTCTATCAACAACAACTAAAGCTACGTCAATCCTTAATTGATTTGCCAGTGCCTGTGGCAGCCCATTCATCTGTAAAAGCAGAGACAGATGTAATGATTAATCGTGTCTTTGCTGAGATTGACAAGCGATCGCAGCGTCGTAAATGGAAATTGGCAGGTATTGGCATATCGGTTGCGGCTGTGGTTGGGGTAATTGGATCGATGTTTACCTTTAACTCTAGTCCTCAATTTAGCCCAGTCACAAATAATATCAATGCTCCTAACCAAGTCAAAGAAGAACCAATCTTAATTGCCATGGAAGAGCCACTTGTACCTTTACCAAAATCGATGAATTCTAAATAATTACTAAAGTGATATAGCAACCCTCCAAATCTTACAACTCATTTAGGATCGCTATATAGCGCTTTTCAAACAAGCAAGGCATAAGGATTTGTTTTCCCGCCTTCGGCGGGAAAACAAATCCACTTCACTAAGTGAAAAACGCGATAGTGCAGCCCTATCACAGCTTATTTAAATCGGTTCTGATGGGTGATGCATTACTCTCTAAAATTATGTTTAATTTGTATATCTTTGGTTACTTGTAGCAGGATAAGTCAAATCTTTGCCCCACCACATGTCTTCTTGTCTTCTCTCCTAACGAGATTGGTAGTAGCTATAAGTGGCGGTTTTCCGTCTGGTGGCAAAGATTAACATGGTAAACAATATTTTGTAGAATTTAGGTATTATTGGTCGCGGAAATAGCTATGAGAGACTCAAATAAAAAATCTCGTTACAAGCAACCTTTGATTTATGCTTCGATGCTCCTATTAGGTGTGATTTTGGGAGCTTGGGCGGTTGTATCTGGAGTGCGATCGCCAAATACAACGGTAGTTACGCCCGTAACTCAAGTTGCATCAATATCACCAGTGATCGCACAGGAGAGTGACAGAGTTAAATCGATTGCCGTACCCCGCAATTATGTGGTGGAAGCCGTTAATCGCACTGGCCCCGCCGTAGTTAGAATCAATGCCTCTCGTACTGTAGCCAGCAATCAACAAATCCCTCAGGAATTCTTGGAAGACCCCATGTTTCGCCAGTTTTTTGGTGATCAACTCCGACGTATGCCTAGGGAACGGGTGGAGCGTGGTACAGGTTCTGGTTTCATCATCAATAAGAATGGCGACATCATCACCAATGCCCATGTTGTTAGTGGCGCAGACAAGGTAACTGTGATTCTCAAAGATGGTCGCCAAATTGAAGGGAAGGTCATAGGTAGCGATGATCTAACTGATATTGCGGTTGTACAGGTTAAGCCAGACAACAATTTACCTACCGTAAGCATTGGCAGTTCTGCAAATTTACAACCAGGAGACTGGGCGATCGCGATCGGTAATCCCCTTGGTCTAGACAATACCGTTACGGCTGGCATCATCAGTGCGATCGGTCGTAATAGTGGACAAATTGGTGTTGATAAGCGAGTTAGCTTCATTCAAACCGATGCTGCTATTAATCCTGGTAACTCAGGTGGTCCTTTGCTTAATCAAAATGGCGAAGTTATTGGAGTCAACACCGCAATTATTCAAGGCGCACAGGGTTTAGGTTTTGCAATTCCGATCGAAACTGCTCAGCGTATTGCTAAGCAACTAATTGAGAATGGGAAAGTGAGCCGTGCTTATCTTGGTATTCAAATGGTAACGGTTGATCCAAATGTCAGAAGACGGGTTAATCAAGACACTGAGTTCGGCATTCAAATCTCTGAAGATAAGGGTGTATTGATTACTAGAGTTGTGGATGACTCTCCTGCGGCAAAGGCAGGGGCTAGACGTGGTGATGTGATTGTCAGATTTAACGATAAAGAAATTTTGAGTGCTGATCAAGTTACTCAATTAGTTGAAGATCGTGCGGTTGGTGACAAAATCCGTATGGAAGTTAAGCGTGCTGGTCAAACAGTTGCTTTAAATGTAGAAACGGCACAGTTTCCACAGAAATTTCCTGATTAGGACTGTCAAGCCAAAAGATAAAAAGCGGCGCTCTGCGCCGCTTTTTATCTTTTGGCATAATGCAATTAGATTCTAGCAATGAGCAGTTCGTCCTATGGGTAATTTTATTGGCTGGCTTGGCGCATTACTATTGATATTTCTTGCGGGCTTTGGACTAACTCAATGGTTAAATTTGCCATTTGGTAATTTCATTGATTGGGTAATTGGCGCAAGCATTTTTGTGTGGCTGATTATCATCGTCACTGTGCCTTGGAATGTGTACTTTCAGTCCAAGGCTGTACTCAACCAAGCAACAATTTCTAAGGAAAAAGGGATTAATGTCGATGATAACCAGTTACCCTATGTCCGATCGCTTGCCCAAAAGTCCCTAGGCTTAGCGCTGGGGTTACATGTGATTTCGGCGATCGCTCTTTATGTTTTAGCATCGAGTGGTATTGGCACTATCGGTTATGTGGGGGCGATCGCTGCACTTTTATTGACGATATTGCGTCCTGCCATTAGTGCCTATGAGTATATATCCCAGAGGTTGCGAGCAATTTCTCGACAAATTGATTACCCTCGCGAAGATGTGATGGAGTTGCGCCAAAGGTTTGCCAATTTAGAAGAATCAGTACGGCAAATTAATGAGCAGCTTAACGAGCAACTCAGCAGCGAAAATCCCTATTCATGGGTTGCCAAATATATACAGTTTTCTGAGGAAACACGCAAAGATTTATCACGATTAGGTGCAAATGTCGAAGATTTACGCGCCACCAATGATCGTGAGCATGAGCGATTAGTCCGAGAGTCACGTCAGGCGATCGCTCAACTCAGTACCGATAGTCAGTTTTTGGAGCATGTCCGCGAAATTATCCGCTTTTTTAAGAGCGCATAAAAAGCACAAAATTGTTATATCGCAAAACCAAAAAGATGAGTGGCGGCGCTAAGCGCCGCCACTCATCTTTTTGGTTTTACGTCCTAAGCAAAACTTACATTGCTCAAACGTCAGTTCGACAAAAGTGGAACGCTGAGATGGGGGCTTGGAGACCAAGCCCTCTTTCTAACTAAACGATTCTTACCATTTTTCGCCATTTGCGTCGTGCTTCGCACGACGCAAATGGCAATATCGAACTTACATTGCTCAAAATACAAATGGCTACACCATTTTGTGTTTTGGTATTAGATATGGCGCAAAGCGTTGTGTCTAGTTGCTTTCAGCCAAATAGCTCATTATGGCTGCTTGCAAGTTTGATGTGGGTAGGTTAGTTTTAATCAATGTCATAATTGTTAACTATCTGAATATTCTGACTATTGCGCTCTTCACAATTAGCTATCGCCCCTCTTACTATGATTAACAGATCCATCATTCCCCAAGATGCAACCGTAGTTGAAGGCAGTCAATTCGAGCACTCCTTTGTGGTTAAAGACCCCGAAGGAATACAAGGAGTATTACTAGATGCTCGATTCTATAGTCTTGGGAGAGCTACTGAAAATGATATTGTGGTGCATTCTCAGTTGGTATCTCGTCAACACGCAACTTTAACGGCTATATTGATCGATCCACCTTTGTTTCAATTATTTCGGCTGAGTGATGGGAATCCTGAAAAAGGGAGAAGTACGAATGGCATACAAATCAACGGTGAGCGTCGAGATCATTGGGTGCTGATGCATGGCGATGAAATTGTGTTTAGCAGCGATAGTATGGCTTACTATCGAATTGATCCAGTCCCCCCCTACGTTAATGGCAACATAGATGTTTTTATAGATAGCTTAAAAAAGTTAGCTAAACTCTATCTTAAATCGGGAAGTTATACAGATGCTGCTGAAGGTACACTCCAACAAATTTTAGTGGTAACGCAAAAATCTTATGGAGAGATGCATCCTAGTGTTGCAAATTGCTTGATTGATCTGGCGGTATTTAATTATTCAAAAAATGATTTTGTTAAAGCAGAACCATTATTTTTGCAGGCGATCGCTATTCGTAAGCAAGCATTAGGTGAAGATCATCCTGATGTAGCCTCAGCAATGTTAGATTTAGCCGCAATTTATAATGCTCAAGCATTTTATCTGAAAGCGGAATCATTGTTTTTAGAAGCTTTAGAAATCAAAAAGAAGGTGTTAGGTACAGATCATCCAGAAATTGCGGCAAGTTTAGTAGATTTAGCAGCCATGTACTACCCGCAGAAGCGGTATCAAGAGGTTAAAAATCTTTATGAACAAGCTATCAAAATCTATAGGCGATCGCTTGATGCTAAGAATCCAAATATTTTATCAGTTCAGAAAAAGTTAGCCAGTATCAAGAAGAAATTACGTCCTAAGTGGCTATCTTTAAATGTGCTAATTCCTATATCTTTAATCGTACTTTCTGGGGTTATTGCCTATACATTTTTTGCTGCCGAAAGAGATATTGCCTGTGTTAAAACGCTCCCTGACGGTAGTGTTCAATCAATATCTAGTGATGAGTGTCGCCAAATCAGTAAATAGCTTTTCAGTCTGACGTTAATTTAGGCATAATGGGGTTAGCTGATAATTTTACTAGATATAAAGTTTGATGATTGTCAATAAGCTCGAACTCAAGCAAGCATTAAATTCTAAGTATTTGAAAATAAAGCCTGACTCTGAGCAAATTCAGGGTTTTAAGACTAATTTGGGGCAGATGCTTGCTTTGTGTGACAGCAATAAGGATGAAGAGTTTAATAAAAATCTGTTGAGTGATTTTTTAAAAAGGAGCTTTTACAGCGATCGCTATTTCGTCAACACTAAGGATAGAAGCGATCTGGTTATTCATAATGACAAGGGGGTGGATAGTCAGGTTGGGGTGATCTTTGAGACGAAGAAGCCCACAAAGAAGGGGAGTGGGGAGATGCCGAAAGTAAGCAGCCTCAATACTAAGGCAGTGCAGCAGTTGGTTTTATATTTTTTGCGGGAGCGGGTGACGCATGGAAATGTTGGTGTGAAGCATTTGGTGGTGACGAATATTTATGAGTGGTTTATTTTTGATGCGAAGCTTTTTGAGGATTTGTTTTTTAGCGATAAGGTTTTAGTTAAGGATTTTCAGGATTTTGAAGAGGGGCGGCTAAGTGGAACAAAAACAGATACCTTTTACAAAGATATTGCTAAACCTGCGATCGCTGAGGTGATTGATCGTATTAAATTCACCCATTTTGATTTGCGCGATCTTGAGAACTTAGACATAATCGAACTTTACAAGATTTTTTCGCCTGAGCATTTGTTAAAGCTACGTTCTGCCAATGACAGTAATAGTTTAAATAAGCCTTTTTATAATGAGTTGCTGCATATCATTGGTTTGACAGAGATTAAGGATAAGGGCAAGAAGTTAATTGGACGTAGAGCCGAGGGCGATCGCCATGATGGTTCTTTGATTGAGAATGCGATTCATGAGCTTGATAGTTCCGATAAGATTTCGCAGTTAGAGAAGCCTGAAGAGTTTGGTGAAACCCATGAGGAGCGGCTGTTTAATGTTGCCCTAAGATTGTCAATTACTTGGATTAATCGCGTTTTATTTTTGAAACTATTAGAGGCGCAATTACTGAAATATCATGATAATGATCAGGATTTTGCGTTTTTAAATTTGACTAAGATTAAGAGTTATGGCGATTTGAATCGACTCTTTTTTAGTGTGTTGGCTCGCGAACAGGGCGATCGCATTGCGAGTGTGAAGGATACTTTTGCGAATGTGCCTTATTTGAATAGCTCGCTGTTTGAGTTGACAGATATTGAGCAGAAAACTATTTCGATTAGTAATTTGGCTAGTGAAAACCTGCCAATTTTCGGGGCGACGGTGTTGATCGATGGCAATGATAGGAAGCGATCGGGTGAATTGAATGGGTTGGCTTATCTGTTTGAGTTTCTCCATGCCTATAAGTTTAGTAAGGATGAGTTTGAGGATACGCAGGAAGATAGTGAGAAGTTGATTAATGCTGCGGTATTGGGGTTGATATTTGAGAAGATTAATGGCTATAAGGATGGTTCTTTTTATACGCCGAGTTTTATTACGATGTATATGTGTCGGGAGACGATACGGCGGGCGGTGGTGCAGAAGTTTAATGAGGTGATGGGCTGGAGTTGTGGGAATATTGAGGATTTGAAGGATGATTTGAGTGGCTATATTCGGAAGTCAGATCGAGTGGTTCGTAGAAATGAGGCTAATGGAATTGTAAATAGTCTCAAGATTTGTGATCCTGCGGTGGGTTCGGGACATTTTTTGGTGTCGGCTTTGAATGAGATGATTGCGATTAAGCATTATCTGGGGATTTTGCAGGATAAGAATGGGGAAACTTTGAGTCAGTATGAGATTGAGGTGGTTAATGATAAGTTGAAGGTGACTTTGGATGGTAAGTTGTTTGCTTATAATCCTAAAAATAAGGAAAGCCAACGGGTTCAGGAGACGCTGTTTCATGAGAAGCAGTCAATTATTGAGGGTTGTTTGTTTGGGGTGGATATTAATCCCAATTCGGTGACGATTTGCCGTTTGCGGTTGTGGATTGAGCTTTTGAAGAATGCTTATTATCGGTGGGATTCGCCTCAAGCGTCTTTGGGAATTGATCCCCCCCAGCCCCCCTTAAAAAGGGGGGAGAATCAAGAAAATTCTTTCCCCCCCTTTTTAAGGGGGGGTAGGGGGGATCTGGAAACCTTGCCGAATATCGACATTAATATCAAGTGTGGGAATTCTTTGATTAGTCGGTTTGGGTTGGATGTGGATGTGAAGCAGGTTTTGCAGAAGCAGAAGTTTAGTATTGAGCAGTATCGGAATGCGGTACAGACTTATCGCAGTGCAGAAAGTAAGGCACAAAAGCGAGAAATGGAAGGTTTGATCGCGAAGATTAAGGAGGGTTTTAGTTCGAGTTTGTCGGGTGGTGATCCTAAGAAGGTGAAGTTACGGCAGTTGCAAGCGGAGCTTTATAGTGTCGAAAATCAGACTTTGTTATTTGAGGAAACTAAGGCGGAGGTTAAGGCTAGGGAGAAGAAGGTTAATAAGTTAAATAATGAGATTGATAAGTTAAGTGCAGAGATTGAGGATATTGAAAGCGGTCGGCTCTATGAGAATGCCTTGGAGTGGCGGTTTGAGTTTCCTGAAGTTTTGAATAATAATGGTGATTTTGTTGGGTTTGATGTAGTTATTGGTAATCCACCTTATGGTGTTAATTTTGATAGAAATTATGAAACCTGTTTAATTAATACTTTTTATCAATGCAAAAAAATCCCTGATAGTTATTGTTTTTTTATATTACAGGGGCTAAACTTACTCAGAGCAAATAGAAGTTTGTCATATATTGTTCCAAATACTTTTTGTGATTTAGAAAAGGGTGATGAATTTCGTAAATTCCTGCTTACAGAGTATGTCTTTACAGATTTGTTTCAAAGTGGTTGGATTTTTGAATCAGCTATTGTTGATACATTAATTATATTTTTAAAAAAATGTAATCCATTGAATAATCCAGATAAGACAATAAGTATAAAAGTTGATTCACAAGAATATAAACGCGAAACAAATGACTTTTTAGACAATTTTCTCGTAAAAATTGATTACAGGAATCTACCAGAAACAAATAAAGTAAAGTCAAAAATTATTGCTAACTCAACTTTGCTTGGTGAAATTGCAGAAATAAAGGCAGGAGTCAAAATGTATGAAAAAGGTAAGGGAATTCCTCCACAAAACAGCGTAATAATTAGCGAACAGCCCTACTCTAAGATAAATATCTGTCCTCAAGGATGGATGACTTTATACAGAGGAAAAGATATACATAGATATTATCTAATATCCCCAAATGAATTTGTTGACTATGGATTACATTTAGCTGCCCCACGTAGTCCCGAACTTTTCCAAAGTCCTAAAATATTAATGAGGCGTACAGATGATAGATTGATTAGTTGTTTGGAAACTGAATCTTCAATTTGTGTTAACTCATGCCATGTTATAAAGCTAAAACAAGAATATGCCGATAAATACTCATATAAATTTATTCTTGGATTACTTAATTCTAGATTGATGCAATATATTTTTGAGATTCAAAATCCGCAAATGATAGGGAAAACATTTGCAGAGATAAAGGTGGTCTATGTAGAAAGATTACCTATCTTTAATAATCAAAAAGTTAACAAAATAGAGATAGAAAATCTTGTTGACGAAATTCTTACTGCTAAAAAAGGCGATCGCCATGCAGATACGAGCGAACTAGAAAAGGCGATCGACGATTTAGTCTATCAACTTTATGGGTTGACAGAAGAAGAGATTAAAATAGTAGAAGGAGAGAGGTGACAAGGAAAAAGATAAGGTTTAGATTATTTAAAATTACAGAAGACAAATTATTATGGTGAACCAGATGATTCAACTACCAATAACCCTAGAGCAACTGATTACCACTGTACAACAACTACAACCTAGCGATCGCGCCCAAGTAGCCAAAGCCTTAATTCAAATAGAATTAAAATCAGATCTAACAAGCTTACTTGGAGAACTGTATAGCCAACCACCCATTGATGAAATCACAGATGCCGAGATTATGAACGAAATTAAAGCTGTACGCCAGCAATCAAGAAACTAGACATGAAATTGAGAGTAGTTATAGATACAAACATTTGGATTCGCATCCTATTAAAAGGACGCGTTACACTCCCAATCTTAGAAGCATTTAATCAAGACAAATTCCAATTAGTCATGAGCCAAAGCCTTTTAGATGAATTGCATGAAGTATGGAACCGACCTCGATTAAGAAAATATATCGACCGAAATCAAGCCATACGCCTAGAGCAACAGTTAAAAAATCGTGCAATCTGGATTGAACCAAAAACAATCCCCCCTTATTGCCGAGATCCCAAAGATTTACCCGTATTAGCTACCGCCATTGACGGCAAAGCAAAAATCATCGTATCTGGAGATGACGACTTACGAGCCGATGAAGCATTGAGAGAAGCAATGGAGTTATATTCCATCGAATTATTAGGAGTTAATTCTTTTCTAAAATATTTAGAGGAATCTGAAGAATAGATCTAATTCTCACTGCTAAAAAAGGCGATCGCCAAGCTGATACGAGCGAATTAGAAAATGCGATCGACGCTTTGGTTTATCAACTTTATGGGTTGACAGAAGAAGAGATTAAAATAGTAGAAGGAGAGAGGTGACAAGGAAAAAGATAAGGTGTAGATTTTTGTAAAAATGTTTAGCTTGAACAAGGAAATAGATTATGAAAAAAAGCATTCCAACTGATGTAATTACCATCGACAACGAAATCCAACATGGTAAACCTGTGCTAAAAGGAACTCGTCTTCCGATCGCCATAATTATCGGCTCTCTCGCAGGTGGCATGACCTATGACGAAGTAATCCAAGAATACGCAGTTACCCGCGAACAGATTCTTGCCTCCCTAGCTTACTTCTCCGAGCTTCTAAACTATGAAACAGTCTATTCAATGGAGAAAGTAAGTTGAAATTACGTTTTCTAATTGACGAAGACTGCCCACTAAGTTTAGAAACTTTGCTCAAAGACAAAGGACATGATGCCATTCACGTCAAAACATCTGGACTTAGCGGTACAAAAGATCCTGAAATATTTATATTTGCTCAAAAAGAACAAAGAATAATCATCAGCCGAGATCTAGGATGGTCAAACATCAAAAACTATCCACCAAATACACATTGCGGTTTAATTATTTTAAGATTTCCCTTTGAAGTGATCGCCATAGAAATTCGGCAAGCATTAGAACAATTTATCGATCAAGTTAACTTACCTGAAATAATTGGCGCAACTGTAATTGTCGATCAAAATAAATTCAGAATCAGGAAAAGGTAAACAGTAGTCATAATGCTGATACGAGCGAATTAGAAAAGGCGATCAACGATTTGGTTTATCAACTTTATGGGTTGACAGAAGAAGAGATTAAAATAGTAGAAGGAGAGAGGTGACAAGGAAAAAGATAAGGTTTAGATTATTTAAAATTACAGAAGACAAATTATTATGGTGAACCAGATGATTCAACTACCAATAACCCTAGAGCAACTGATTACCACTGTACAACAACTACAACCTAGCGATCGCGCCCAAGTAGCCAAAGCCTTAATTCAAATAGAATTAAAATCAGATCTAACAAGCTTACTTGGAGAACTGTATAGCCAACCACCCATTGATGAAATCACAGATGCCGAGATTATGAACGAAATTAAAGCTGTACGCCAGCAATCAAGAAACTAGACATGAAATTGAGAGTAGTTATAGATACAAACATTTGGATTCGCATCCTATTAAAAGGACGCGTTACACTCCCAATCTTAGAAGCATTTAATCAAGACAAATTCCAATTAGTCATGAGCCAAAGCCTTTTAGATGAATTGCATGAAGTATGGAACCGACCTCGATTAAGAAAATATATCGACCGAAATCAAGCCATACGCCTAGAGCAACAGTTAAAAAATCGTGCAATCTGGATTGAACCAAAAACAATCCCCCCTTATTGCCGAGATCCCAAAGATTTACCCGTATTAGCTACCGCCATTGACGGCAAAGCAAAAATCATCGTATCTGGAGATGACGACTTACGAGCCGATGAAGCATTGAGAGAAGCAATGGAGTTATATTCCATCGAATTATTAGGAGTTAATTCTTTTCTAAAATATTTAGAGGAATCTGAAGAATAGATCTAATTCTCACTGCTAAAAAAGGCGATCGCCAAGCTGATACGAGCGAATTAGAAAATGCGATCGATGATTTGGTTTATCAACTTTATGGGTTGACAGAAGAAGAGATTAAAATAGTAGAAGGAGAGAGGTGACAAGGAAAAAGGAAAAAGGAAAAAGGAAAAAGAACAGAACCCTTGAGATTTGACTATAATCAAGACAATCAAACTTATTAGGAGATCCAAAATGGTTACATTAGAAGAAGCAATTTTAACAGTTAATCAGCTTTCAATTGAACAAAGAGAAATGCTTTTAGAAATCATTAAGAACCAAATGATTGAAGCCCGCCGCGATGAAATTGCTCAAGATGCCAAAGAAGCGATCGCCGCCTTTCATCGTGGAGAGCTAAAACCTCAACCTATAAATGAAATCATTTCCGAACTAAAAGCAACTTTGGCAGAAGACTAATGAGAGAAATAGTTTTAACCCCAAAATTCAAACGAGCATTTCGGAAATTTGTCAAACGCAATTCTCAGCTTGAGTCGAAACTAATTCAAATATTACAATTGATGAAAGAAGATGTTTTTGCAACACAGTTAAGTACGCATTCACTACAAGGGAAATTAGCTGGATTAAAAGCCTGTTCCTGCGGCTATGATTGTAGAATTCTATTTACCATAGAAATCTCTCAAGAACAGACAGAAGTAATAGTTTTACTTGATATTGGCACTCACAATGAAGTTTACTAGCGATCGCCACGCTGATACGGGCGAACTAGAAAAGGCGATCGACGATTTGGTTTATCAACTTTATGGGTTGACAGAAGAAGAGATTAAAATAGTAGAAGGAGAGAGGTGACAAGGAAAAAGGAAAAAGGAAAAAGGAAAAAGGAAAAAGGAAAAAGGAAAAAGGAAAAATTAGAGTAACTTTATAAATATCCAATTCAAAAAACTATGACACTTAAAGAACTAGAACCTCAACTACTCGCACTCTCACCCACAGAAAAATCTCAAGCAATTCAACTAATTCTCAACAGCCTATTAAATAGTTGGCACGGCATTGAGAAAACATTAAACGTATGTGGCGGTGATGCTTGTATTCGTAATACCAGAATCCCCGTTTGGCTATTAGTCAGCTACCAACAACAAGGGCTTAGTGACGCAAAAATATTAGAAGCATATCCAACCCTAAATGCAGTTGATCTAGCAAATGCTTGGATATATGCCGAAAGCCATCCCCAAGAAATTGCCAATGCTATCCTTGAAAACGAGGCAGATTAAGCAATGGTCAAACTCTATGCAGATGAGCAATTTCCATTGCCCGTTGTCAAAATTTTGCGTACATTAGGATACGACATTTTGACCGTACAAGATGCAGGGAAAGCAGAACAAAAAATACCTGATCCTGAAGTCTTGCAATATGCCATTAGCCTCAATCGAGCCGTCTTAACCATGAATCGTCGGGATTTTATTCGTTTACATACTCAAACTCCTCAACATAAAGGCATCGTGATTTGTAAAAGTAACACCAACTGGGAAAAAATCGCCCAAGCCATACATAATCATCTCTCTCAATTTGAGACTATAGAAAAACAACTCATTAGAATCAAATTACCATCGGTATAAAACTATCAACTGTAAGGTGATCGCCACGCTGATAAGGTAAAAGAAGAAAAGGCGATCGATAATTTAGTTTGCAAACTCTATCAACTCACCTAGGAAGAAGTAAAAAATCATCGATCCAGAATTTGAACTAACAGAACAAGAATACACAGCAATTAAAATAGAGTAAAAGGTAAAAAACAATGAGAGCAATAGCAGGACTAAATCGCATTACCTTTGACCCAAAAATCATGGCAGGTCAAGCTTGCATTCGCGGAATGCGGATACCCGTATCCGTAGTCATCAACCTCATCGCCAACGGCTTATCAACAGCCGAAATAATTGAAGACTATCCCTATCTCGAACCAGAAGACATCCAACAAGCGCTCAGATATGCCGCTTGGCTGACCCAAGAGCGAGTCATCTTTTGGCAAACCGCCCAAGCAGTATGAAATTTTTAGGTGATATGGGTATCTCTCCCCGCACAATTGCACTCTTGAGAGAACAAGGTTATGACGCAATCCACCTGATTGAAAAAAATCTAGAAAAGATGACCGATCCCGATATTTTAGACAAAGCTCGCCAAGAAGAACGAATATTACTCACCGTAGATTTAGACTTTGCCCAACTATTAGCAATTAGCGGCGAAAGCTTACCCAGTGTCATCTTATTTCGTTTAGGAAATGTAAGCCGCGAAGTAGTTAACCGTCATTTGTTAGCAATCTTAAATGACTATGCTACAGAACTTAAAAATGGTGTAATTATCTCTGTAAGCGATGTTTCAATTCGATTGAGGTACTTACCGATTTAATTATGAATCTCAAAAAAGGCGATCGCCATGCTGACACGACAAAAGAAAAAAAGGCGATCGATAATTTAGTTTACAAACTCTATCAACCGTTCTGTCGCATTCGTGGCTATATCTCGACGCTCAGAAAGCAAGGTGTTAATGTTCTGGAGATACTCAAATAGGTGTTTCTTGGAAACCATTTCTTTCCTGATCTCCAGCCTGATTAGTTATCTCTAGGCTAGCTTAAACTTAGAGGCATTTCTAGAGAATGAGCCAATAGAAACTCCCGATCGCTTAATACCCGTCTAGTTTCGCCATCATAGACAATCTCCCCCTCACTCAAGACTACGGTGCGATCGCATAGCTCAAGAACTAAGTCCAGATCGTGGGTGGCGATTAATTGAGTTTCAGGTAAAGTTTGCAAAAGCTGGATTAACTGACGACGCGATCGCGGATCGAGTTGGGCGGATGGTTCATCAAATACTAAAACCTGCGGCTGCATCGCTAAAACCCCTGCGATCGCCACTCGTTTTTTTTCACCACCCGAAAGATTATGAGATAAACGCTCTCTATATTTAGCCACATCTAATCCGACGGCTACTAAAGCCTCAGCAACACGTTCTTTTAAATGTTCACCTCGGATACCTTGATTTATTGCGCCAAATGCAACATCTTCCCAAATCGTTGGCATAAATAGCTGGTCATCGGGATTTTGAAACACTAAGCCGACAAAGTTACGAATCGATGATAAATTTGGATGGATGACTGGCATTTCCCCAATAACAATTTCGCCTTTCTGTGGCATGAGAATGCCATTGAGATGGAGAAGTAATGTAGATTTACCTGAGCCATTTGCTCCAATAATCGCTACTTTTTCGGTTGCTGCGATCTGGAGATTGATCCCTTTTAAAGCCTGAATACCATCAGGGTAGCGATAACTGAGGTTCTCAATGGAAATAGGATTGTGATGCAAAGCACTCTAACTAATAAAAACTTGACCAACTAAGATTACGATCATAACGCAAGCAATGGCTAAGCCATCGAGCCAGTTGCCTGTGGCTGATTCTATGATCATCGGAGTGCCTTGATAGCCACGAGCTAGCATCGCTTGATAAATGCGATCGCCGCGATCGTATGTACGAATAAACAGGACACCGAGCATATTACCTAATACCTGTCGTTGCCACGGGCGATCGCCTCGTTGATAGTTGTAGAGATTGCGCGGGTCAAAATTACGAGCAGTAGCCGCACGACGCATGGCATTAAACTCATTAATTAGCACGCCAATATAACGATACATGGATGCAAGAATGCTAATTAGCAATGGAGGCATTTTGAGCGTAACTAGAGCTTGAAGTAACAAGGGAATGGAAGTACTAAGGGTAAGAATATTTAATAGAAGTAACGATAGAAAAGCTTTGATACTCACGCTTCCTAAAATCATTAATCCATTCGTGGTGATTTGTAACCAACCCCATTGCCAGAGTATGTTTCCGCCACCTCGAAATAGTGTCCCTAAAAGAATGACACCCATAAACATTAACTCGATCGCCATGCGTTTGGCTAGTATTCCTAAATCGACTTTGCTCCAATAGAGAATGGGCAAAGTCATCGCTGCATATAGCGCCCAAGTCCACCATCTACCCATGGGCGTTAAAGCGATCGCAAATACCAATAGAAATATACAGAGCAAGCGTGTATGCACAGCTAAGCGATTCCATATATTTAGGCGATCGCTCTGGGAGTGAGACAGGCGATCGCTTGATTCAGTTAGATGAATATGGAGCAGCATAGATCCAGCTTTTATTTTGGTTCAGATTTGCGTACTGTGAGCTTGCCAACTCCCCATGCTAAGCCAAATGCAACCAATGTACCTGTAATACCTGCAAGAGCCGTGGATACTTTCTCGTCGGGAACTGCTTTGATCGAATATTCTTCAAAAATCTGGAAAAAGGGAAGTTGTTTAGTTGCTGGTTCTTCGATCGCTTTTTCTTCAAATTTTAAATCTTGAGCAACTCGATCTAATCCGTCAGGATCTTTGCTAGCAAAGGGTGATACCAATGCTGCAATACCTAGAGCTAAAGCTAATCCTGATAGTACAAAAATGTTTTTTTTATGCATTTGATTATGGTGACTTAAAAGTTATCTAATTCGGTTTGCTTGACTGCAAAATTAGGAGCATCATAAATTAACTCAGGACGAGTCTTCCAAATAAAACTAGTTACGGCAAGGGTGATGAATGCTTCACCAATACCAATCATGAAGTGCCAAGATAGCATCGCTGTCATTCCTAACGCTAAGGGAACCGTATCCGAAAGTGCTAATAGTACCGCGCAAACTGCGGCTGCCACGACCACACTTGTCCATGAAGCGATCGCCGTGCTGACACTCATGCCTAGCCATGTATTACGCCCAATTAAGAACCGCATCACTCGATAAAGGTAATAACCACCAAAGGTTCCCATTAGTCCCATGATTGTGATATTGGCTCCTAACGCAGTCAATCCACCATCCTGAAACATGATGGTCTGCACAATAAAGACCACCGACATGACTAACGAGCCAGCCCAAGGACCAAGCAAAATCCCCGCCAGAGTTCCACCCATTAAGTGTCCAGATGTACCGCCCACAATTGGGAAGTTGATCATCTGCGCGGCAAAGATAAAGGCAGCACTCACACCCATGAGCGGAACAGTGCGTTCTTTATATTCTGATTGCACACGATTAAGTGATAGCGCAATTAAGGCGATCGCTATACCTCCTGTAACCAAACTCACTGGCAAACTGAGGTAGCCATCGGGAATATGCATTGCTAAATGAACTGGAAACGAAAACATCTACACTCCATAAATTGAATAAGTTGATCTTTATCATAATGATGGGCGGCGCAAAGCGCCGCCCATCATTATGATAAAGATATTTGACTAATTTCGCATCCAAAATCACAGAAAGTTAATGTGGCGGCGACAATACTGGCTGTCTAGCTGACCGCTACTTGAAAAGGAGCAACCCGCCATAACTGCTCTAATTTTGCTGCTGGCATCGTCAAATAGAGAATATCACCTGCACTTAGAGAGGCTTCCAGTAAGTTCCATCCATGAATTGTTTGGCAGGAAGTTTCGATATAGAGAGGTACAAAATCTGCGGTCATCGAGGCTTCGCAGACTGGTTTTCCACAGAATGGATGATTGGGGGTAATCATTGTGGCGATCGCTACCCACAGACTGTCAGCAACTATGCCATTGCCAAGAATGCGTCCACCTAGCGCCGAAGAAGCAAAGGCGGGAGCCGCAATTTCAGGAGGACTAAGAACTGCTTCAAAATCAAATACTTCCTGCGCCATGCTGGCATAGTAGGGATCGTCATACCGCACAACTACCCGACAACGTGGGGCAATTCCCTTGGCATTCAGTGCAATTTCTAAATTTGCCGTGTCGTTACTGGTGACAGCAAGTAGGCTTTCAGCTTTTTCAAGATTGGCTGCTTTGAGAGTAGTCGGCAAACTCGCATCACCATGAATGACAGGAATACCATGTGATCGCACCGTATCTAAAAAGCGATTATTGAGATCACGTTCTATCACCAAGACCTCGTAGCCATAGCTGACTAGTTGCAATGCTGTCTGCACCCCAACACTTCCTAAACCACAAACAACAATGTGATTTCGATGGGGAACTCGCGTCGCATCCCAAAAGTTTCTCAGCCGTGAACCCAAAATAAAATCATTTAAAATCGCATAAAAAATTCCAATTACTGCCGTACCAATCAGCATCATGATGATTGTAAAAACTTTGATGCTATCGGCAGAATTTTCCACCACCATCTCGTTTCCGCCAGCACCTGTAATCATCCCCACCGAGAAATAGAGAGCATTCACTAAGGAAATATTCATTTGGAAGCTGGTATAAACCACTGTTGCCGAAAAAATCGTTAGCAATAGAGCGATCGCGGTAAACAGAACCGCTCGTCCATGTTCATGAAAATGGCGAAAGCTCATAAAGAGTTTAGATATTTTCTGCAAGATTGGGCGCGATGCAGTTCTGACACTGGGCTGAGTACCAAGTAATAGGCGATCGCCGATTTGCAAAGTTCGACCATTTAACACGGCACTCACTAGATCGACTTTGCTCTCGTCGTAGGGTAGGTAATAGATCAACATGCGCGATCGATCTTCCCAAAACTCGGCTAGTGGTTTCCCAAACCAAGGATGATGATCGTCAATATATTCTTCGTGAATCGGCCAAGTCTGGTTAAATAGCCGCAACTGCCCGATCGCCTGACTTCCCATCGCACTAAAGGCAAATACAGGCGCAGCGAGAGCCGCGACACTCATGGTCAAATGATTGGGCAAGGTCAGGTCTAAACGCACGCCCAAACTGGAGTTAAACAATCGATTAATAATTCTGACATGGGGATTAAGCACCCTTGCTTGCATCAAAATTGTCAGGTTACGAGTTTCATCGGCTCCTGCCAAAATTAAGGTCTGAGCATCGCGAATTCCTGCGGCAAGCAATGTCTCGGCAGCCGCCAAATCACCGATAATAATTTCGGCATCAGCTTGATGAATCGGGCGATCGTGTATGCCCACAACAAGACAACCTTGCTGTTTTAGCAAACCCAAAATTTTGTAACCCGTGCGATCTAGACCACAGATGATAATGCGGGGTTTCATTGCTTATGCGCGATGGCGATCGCTACCCATAGAACTATCGTAACTATTGTGAGCTATCGATGACATTGTGACTGTAGCTGATAATACCTGTGTCTCCTAAAACGCAGTATGGTGTCCTCTCAAGCCAGAAAGTTACTCTGAACATGCGCCCGAAGTCTAGGACAAGGCGATCCCTACGAAATATTTAGGTGTTGCCGTATTATTTGACGAATCTGGATACAGTCAGAAAAAGCATTATCGAGAATCGCAAAGTCTCCTTCCGCTTTATCAACCCACTCTTGCGTGATTGGTTTCATAGAGAATACGACCTCTTTGGAGAATGTCTTGAATAAAAAAATCACCCATCTCTAAACGCTGTTGAATTTGTTTGGATGTTCGAGCGATTAAATCCAGTGAGAAGGTAGGTCTGAGCTTTTTGCGGATTTCGATCGCCTTATAAACTGGCAGTCCTTCAAATGGCAATATCACCAGTAAATCAACGTCAGAGTCTTGGTTTGGTTGAGCATAGGCATAGGAACCAAACAGAATAATTTGATCGGGATGAAACTGCTCGACAATCTGTTGACTATATGATTGAATTTGGCTATAGCTAATCATTTTGACTAAAGCTTAATGGCTTAATTCGTTTTTATAATAACATTATGGCGATCGCCGTTTGAGCATGGGTTAACCTCCAAAATTGCGCGATCGCTACTCTCACATTTTGCCATAGGCTAGCAAATATTTAGATTGTCTTCTCTCTGACCCAGCGTTCAATTAATGGCACTTCAAATTTATAGCATTTGTCATTCAATAAACGGATTCAAGATTTGAATATTACAACCTTCAAAATCACGAGTATTGCGTGTAACCAGAATTAGATCGTGAACTTCAGCAGTCGCAGCAATAAGAATGTCAGCTTGAGAGCGAGAAATACCTTTTGTTCTGAAGTTACCACGCATTAGCCCTGCACATTGAGCTATTTCAGGTGTTACTGGTAATATTTGGCATGAATAACTTAGAAAATGCTGAAACCAATCTTGAATCCTTGCATTTGGCTTTGCTGTTAGTCCGTAAGTGATTTCTTCAATCGTAATTACACTTATGGCTATGAACGTAACATTTTGACTCCAATCAACTACGCCAGAATTTGGGCGAGGTCTAGCTAGCTCACTGATAATATTTGTATCGCAGAGAAAGGTCATGGCAGCATTTCCGCAAAGGGATTGGGGCGATCGCTACGAGGACTAATCTCAAAGGTATAGTTTTCCGCAATACAAATCTGTCGTAATTCATCGAAGGTATCGGCTAGGGAAGTCCGTTTTTGCTGTTGTTGCCATGTGAGAAATTCTTGAAATAGGTCAGCACGAATTACCGCAGCAACAAAGCGATCTCGCTGATAAATTAGTTGAGGAGTTTGTCCAGAAGCATTAACAACTTCCAAAAATTGTTCTTGTGCTTCTTCAATTTTCCAAGTCATAGGTTTTTAGTCCTTACGATAAATTGGTTGTTTACATAACATTCGCGTAATACTCTTGAGCTTAGCCACAAAATAAATGCGAGATCGCTACTCTCATATTTTGCCATAGGCGAGAATATATTCAGCTTGCCTTCTCTCTGACCCTGCGTTTGATTAATGGCGCTTCAAATTTATACTGGTTATCGATTTTTCCGATATTGCGCTATTCTAAATAAAGTTTCTTAGAAAGATATGAGGTGAGAAATGATTACCCAATCAATGGTGCAGCCATCGTCACTTATACCTGTAGGGATGAATATTTTTCCTTTAGGTAATGTCTTTCTATTTCATCTCACGGATGATTTGCAAGATCGCCTAGAAAACCTTTTAGATCGGAAGAAAGCAAATGCTCTTACCAATGAGCAAATTGCTGAACTTGAAGGTATTACTGAACTATCTCGCATCTTTACTCTGATTAATGCTCAAATCGCTGAAAAAGCCGCATGGTGTCCTCTCAAGCCAGAAAATTTGTCCGAGAACGCGCCCGAAGTCTCTGTGAATACTGCCATTCACCAGAATATCTAAATAGCGATCGCTTTACAATGGAACATCTTCTGCCGCAATCTTTAGGTGGTACGGATGATGTGGACAATCTTGCACTTGCTTGTTCTCAATGATGATTGCCACAATGACAGGTTTATCATCCGAGCGAGAGCGTTATAGCTCAGAGGTGGTTGGCATTCTCCAGATGGTGATCCTTGCTTGTAAATAAGCGATCACCACACCAAAACCCTCAATCGACTTCTAGTGTAAAGCGATCTCACATAACCTCTTGAGATCTATTTCCAGAAATTATGATTTTGCCAATCGGTAGGGAAACCCATATCTTGAACGCTGACATATGGCATTATGGGAAAACTGTTAATTAACTCAGTAAGGCGTTGAGACCAAGAAGAGCGTTGATTTATGCTCTTTGAGAAATGACTAAGAATACAGCAAATACTGTATATTCTGGTGTTTACGCTATGTAAAGGAACTAGGGCATCAAAATCAGCCATTAGTCCTCGGCGGCTCGGCAAACTTGGACTTTCGACTAAATTAAGGTTCCATAGTCGCCCATGATGAGCAATAACATTACGAACATAATTGAGACTGCGTAACCAACTTGCCATAAATTTCCAATTGGAAATAGAAAACCTCGTTGCTACGCTAATGCAATGAGTTGTATCCATTCCGCTATAAAAGAGAGAAAGTAACCCAAAATCCCATAATTCGACAGCAATCCAGATAGGAAGTGTGGAACGATTGCCATATTTACGCTCGTGGTGCAAAACAAACTCGTCTTTTGAGCGATTGACAGATCCATTAAATTTTTTTAGCCATTCTTGATGTTGTGTTTTACCTGATGCATCAAGCCTAATGAAGCTGGGGCGAAAAAAATTGGGATTAATATGAGCAAAAGTATCACTTGCCCCCAAAAGCAAAGCAATTTCTGCTCTTACAGCAATTTCTACCCCTTCAATCGCATCAAGTAGTAATAGTTTGAATTTTTTATCGAATGTGCAAAGATCTCGCACATCTTCAAATTTGCTGTTAGGAAGAAAATTATCGCTTCGATGGCTTCCTACTATTTCACGAAACGGATACCAGTATGCACTCAGTCGATAGTAACCATTATGGCGTAGAAACTCCTTTGCAGCTATGTCATCTGTAACTTGAAGTCCACGCTGATTCAGTAAAACAAGTTGATCGTCTAAGGATAAATGGGGCTTGGTGTAGGTTGCCAATATACTGATTGTGAAATAAAATAGAGAACCCGTCCAAATACAGAAGTAAAGGACGGGTCGTATTAATATCCATACTACTTCCCTGTTTCCTTAACGTCAATAGCTCAGATGAGTTTTCTTTGATCGCCTAATCACAAAGGCATTTGTCTGCATGAAATAGGTGTTTCAGTACCCATCCTTCGTTAGCTGACTAGTACCCAGATCTTGATTTTATCCATTGTTACGCAACCAAGCATTTAAATCCGCAACAGTTTGTAAATCAAAGATAACTTCCGCAAGGTTTTCTAACTGCGTCACTGATAATTTCGTGATCCGATTTGTTGTTCGAGGGCTTAATTTCCCCAACTTGCGGGTAAGCATTTTTAGCAGCATCGAAACTTGTCTCTGCAAACCCTCTTGCTTGCCTAACTGCAACCCCTCTTGCTTGCCCTCTTGCTTCGCATCTTGGTAAACGCGAGTATTTTTTAAATCGTTGAATGTAAACATGGCTTCGATCTCCTGACGACTTAACTTGGGGAACTTGTATACAAGTACGGTCTCTATAAATTTTACTACTTGGTCTTGCAAATCTGTATCTAGCTCTTGCTGGACTTTTTCGTTAATTTGTCTCGCGAGGTCAGGGGTTTGTTTTTCTGGAGCCAATATTAGTTGAATGATGGCAATAGTAAGGGAATCCGCTTCTTGATGTAACCAATCCTCTAAATACACACGGATGATTCGATTAGAAGTGATCATCTCCTGCACATGATCGACAATTTCTGGCTCACAATTGCGCTTAGCGAAAATGGCTACAGCTTGCCATTTGTTGCTTGGACGAAATTGATTGAGATATAGAAATATTTCTGATAGAAACTCCCAATAGAAGTCGGTTTTCGGTTGAAATTGGACTTCAAGAAAGAAAATCGGCTTGTTGTTGACTGTGGGCATGAAGATACCATCAAACCGAAACGCTTTCTCTTTGATTTCGGCTGTACTGAATTGATAGCCTTCTGCATCTGAAATTGGGCGATCAATTAGCTCAAAGAGTAGCGTATGGAATGATTGGAAGAGTTGATAAAAGAGGGTATCGGTTTTCATCGCTGATTAGCTTATCACGCTTGAGCTAAGCCCAAAAGAAGAACTAGATTTTTGAGGATGGGCTTTGCTACACCCTCAAAAATTTGGTTCTTTATTAAGTTACAGGACTCTAATGTGCTATTGCGTCCGAAAATATGGCACATTAAGGGATCGCATCAGAATTGTAAACTCCCATAGTGATAAACGAAGTTAAACTTAAATGACATTAAAAGTTGGAATTTTAGGATTTGGTGGATTAGGTCAGGCGGCGGCGAAATTGCTTAGCGCTAAGCAAGAAATGCAGCTAGTCGTAGCTGCCGACAAAGAAGGCTTTGCCTATGACCCACAGGGGCTAGACGCTAACAAAGCGATCGCCACTTATCAAAACAAAGGCTCACTGGGCTATCTCGAAGGAGCAGGTACTCTTACTCAAGACAGTATTGCGGCAGCGATCGCTACCGCCAAGGATGTCGATGGTTATTTCCTCGCTTTGCCTAACCTACCCAATACCTTCATGGCAAGCGTGGCTAAGCAATTCATCGCTTCAGGTTGGCAGGGTGTGCTAGTGGATGCGATCAAACGCACTAGCGCCGTTGAGCAAATGATTGCCCTTGCCCCAGAGCTAAAAGCAGCAGGCATTACCTATATGTCTGGTTGTGGCGCAACCCCTGGTTTATTGACAGCCGCCGCAGCGATCGCCGCTCAGAGCTTTGCGGAAGTCCACAAGGTCGAGATTACTTTCGGGGTTGGTATTGCCAACTGGAACGCCTATCGCGCCACCATTCGCGAAGATATCGCTCATATGTCGGGTTATACCGTCGATATGGCTCAAGCGATGACCGATGCGGAAGTAGAAGCTCTGCTTGAAAAGACCAATGGGTTAATCTCGTTGGAAAATATGGAACATGCCGATGACATTATGCTCGAGCGTGTGGGAATTTGCGATCGCGATCGGGTCACCGTTGGCGGCGTAGTTGATACGCGCAATCCCAAGAAACCTCTCAGTACCAATATGAAGCTGACAGGTCGCACCTTTGAGGGCAAGATCTCGACGCATACCTTCACCCTTGGCGATGAAACCAGCATGGCGGCAAATGTCTGTGGTCCCGCCTTTGGCTATCTCAAGGCTGGTAAACATTTCCATCAACGAGGTATTTACGGTTTGATGACTGCTGCCGAAGTGATGCCTGCGTTTGTCCGTTAATTTTCTATTTGGAGTATTTGTAGGGCGCGATAGCGAAAGTGTAACGCGCCTTAGAGAAGGTAATTTTGGCTTCTTTAAATGCCCATCTCCACGAATTTTTCTGTGATTGTGCTACGACATAAAACCAAAAAGATGAGTGGCGGCGCTTCGCGCCGCCACTCATCTTTTTGGTTTTATGTCGTAGCTATCTCTTGCGTCGCAATACTTACCTAACTAAAGCGGCCAATTTCAACGCCATTTTGACGAATTACCAGCTCTAAAATCAGAGAACTCGCAGGAAAAATAGCTTCCTTGGCGATAGCCTTAATTTCATAGGGAGTCTTAAGCTCACTCACTACTTTAAAAAGCTCAGTCAAAGCCTCAGGTGGAAAATTGCCGACTTTACCTGTAAGTGGATTAGCTAGTACCCCCTCTCGACGAGCGCGAAAACTGACTAACAAAAATAGTTGCTCAATTCTTGATGCAAGAGCCTGAGGCGCTAGATCAGGAGTAAATTGCAAGGAAGCAATTTCAGCGCCAGGAGCAAATATTTGGCGGTTCAGGGTGACATCAGCAGCGATCGCAATTCTGGTCTCGCGTTTAAGAAAGTTACCTGCGGAGAGGATACGGATCACATAGCTTTGTCCGTCTTTAATTCGATCTATCAATCCTTCGATCTGTGCTTCTGTAATTTTGATGACTGGTTCTTTGGGAGCTTGATCGGGAAGGAAATCTAATAGTTCGCGTGCATTGCGCTCAGCTTGTTGCAACAGTTGGGCGCTAGCTTGACGCAACTCCGATTGACTCAGATTTGGTCGCACAACTCCTATAGATAAAATCTGATCCGCAAAAACAGCTACGTTGCCTTTGCGTAAAGCTTCAAGGCTAATTAATAATTGCTCACGAGCCGATTCGAGGGAAGCAACTTCTGCTCCAAGGGCTACCCGTTGCTTTTCAATTTCTGCCAAGCGTTGTTCGGATTCATCAACCCTTTGTTTGAGAGTTTCGCGATCGCGGGAAATACTGGTCAACTCATTAGAAATTCGATCTTTTTCATCCCGCAGTTGATTACTTTCAGCTTGGAGACTTTCTTGCTCAGCACTCAAACTTTGGATGCGATCGCGCAGATCGGCTTCCTGCTGTGAGGCTTTTTGCAGTTGTTCGTTAGCTTCTTCAAATTTGCTCTCAACTGACTGTAACAGTGCTTGAGTCTCTGACTGTTTTCGCAAAGCTTGGACTAAGGATTGATTAATCTGCCCTAGACGTTGTTGTGCTTTTTCCTGTTCAGTTTTCGCAGCATTTAGCTCAGTTTCGACTTTTTGCTTCTGTTCTTGGCTGCTAGCTAATTCCGAGCGAATACTTTCAAGACGAAATAATCCATCCCTTAGCTGACCACTTAGCAATAATAAAATCCCTAAGGTGGATGCAGAGATCATTCCCCCTGTAGCGATCGTCACGACAGTAGCAGTATCACGCGGTCTTAATTTGAATATGCTAAGTCGCGCCTTTCCAACCTTAGTACCGATGCGATCGCCTAGCGTCGCGATCATACCTCCTAAGATCAAAATCGCTAAAATCAGCGTATATCCAGCCATGTAACTCCTGAGTCCTCACGCTGTTGATTTTAGCAGACAAGTCTAAAGATTTTTACAGCAAAAAATAAGGAGGCGCAACGTGCCTCCTTATTTTTTTGCTAATTGATGAAGTTAGAAGGTAAAGGTAGTTCTTAACAATCCAACTAATTGAGTTGCATTATTACTGTTGTGTTCAGGGCTAAAAATCATCAATAGACCTGGGGTAATGGAGATGTTGCGATTCAGTTGGTAGCGATAGAAAGCTTCTAAATGAATGGAAGTATCTCTGTCAATCCTAGCGGCGTTGGTATTCGATGTGGCTTTGGGCGGCACACCGACAATCAATCCACCAAGGTTTCCCTTTTGGAATAAATCTGGGAAGGCAAAAGTCACTGCAAAGTTAAAGGAATCAGCATTTTGACTTGCACCAGTCTCTGACTGAGCATTGGTAAAGCCACCCCATCCAGAGACAATAAATTGTGGTGTAACTTCATAGCTAGTCACTAAACCATAGGTATTTGCAGAAGTGGCAATATTGCCAAAGGGTTGACGCGCATTGTTACTACCCGTGCTGCCTGTAAGGTTGACACCACCACTGCCAAAGTAAGTTCTGGCATACTGGAGTCCCACCTGAAACTATTTGCTAGGAGAGAAGGTCAACTGAGCTAATGCTCCATAGCTGCCGCCGAATAATCCTTGATTGGGGTTGCTAGCAGTATCGCGAGGGGAGCGATACGCTAAAGCCAACTGTACGGCATCACTAAATTTATGGGAGATGCCAAATCCAGAACCATCAACAATACGATAGGTGGGGCTGAAACGTCCAAATCGCGAAATAGAACCGCGACCACCGCTTTCTAGGGGATTTAAGGATGGAGCGATATTTTCGGAGCCATGTCCACTAACAAGTAACCAACCTGTAGTTTGATTAGAAATGGGGAACCGATAGAATAAATCATCGATTTGAAACTGATTGCTAGTATTAGCATCAAATCCGAGACGGGTCATATTTGTGCCAGTCCCAGTCGTTAAGGAATTGTTATACGAAGGGACATTGCCTGACTGAAGGCGCACACGCAGTAGATCTTTTCCTGTAAAGCTGGTGTTGAAGTTTAACCTGACCCGATAGGAAAGAGTTGTATTGGTGGGATCGATATTTGTCCCTGTCCTATTGCCAAAGGTGTCAGATAAAGCCATGATTGCTTCACCATTCAGCTTTGTGGTTGTCGAAAACTGCTGAGCTTCCAATTTGGTCGTCTTCGCTTCAAGGCTATCAACGCGACCACGGAGGGTGGCAAGCTCAGCCGCAAATTCCTCTTGCAATTTCTGCAAAGTCTCTAAATCTTCGCGATTAACTTTGTCGGCTAACCCCGCCGAAATGATTTCATTAATCTTGTCTAAACAAGCATTAAGTCCAGCCGCGAACTCAAATCTGCTTGTCGCTTGTCTGCCACGAAAGGTGGAATCGGGATAACCTGCGATACAGCCATAACGTTCTACTAACGACTGTAAAGCCGTAAAAGCCCAATCGGTGGGACGGACATCTGAGAGTTGGGAAACAGAAGTTACTTGGGCGATCGCATTTTCTTGCAGACTGGTCTTTTCGATAATTTGGGAAGCGATCGAAGAGTTTCCAGACTGACTAGGGCTTTCTTGTAAAGAACTTAAAGGTTCGGCATAGGTTGGCATAACAGCCAGAAAACTAGCGGCAAAGCCTGAAGCCACAGTAAAAGCAACGGATAGATGTTTATTCAATTTATTACTCCTCAATTTTGATTACACACACTTTTCCAAAAACTGTCTTAAAAATTGCTTTTTAGATACTTGTGATATTTATCTGTTGAGATTGCTATTGTAGCGACTCTTATTAAGAATAATACTAATAAAAGAAAGCACACTGTTTTTTTAATAGCCTAAATAACAGATAAAACATCCATAGTAAAACTAGCAAAGACCTCAACTGGCTTTACTTTTACAAGTATTGATATTTGCATTTCTAAGGTTGTTTTGCAAGCACAAACAATTTTTATCTTATTAGTAGTAATATCATTAATTAAAGTCCAATGTCAAACTTATTGATAGTAATTTTTAATAAGCTATAGAAGATGTCAGGAGGTAAACGCCAATCACTGAGAATCTAGCCTAAACTTTCAAAAATTCTGACTTTACTATTGGTCATTGTTAACTGTACAGGCGTACCTTCGGGAATGGATGTATCAATTCCCGTTCTAACATTGATTTTCTGACCAGAGGGCGTATATAGACAGTAGTGATATTCTCTACCCAAAAAGCGCCGACTGTGAATTACGAGGGGACTGGGAGCATGGGGCTTTAAGGTGAAGTCTTCTTGACGAATCATGATTTCTCCCGTTAATTGAGAACGCATCGTTTTGATTTTAAATTTGCCAATCTCCGTTGACCAAATATCCTCCTGACGATAAGCAGGTAAGAAATTTGCTTGAGTCACAAATTCAGCCACAAACCTTGATTTGGGATAGTTGTACAGTTCTTCGGGTGTGCCAATTTGCTCTAAATGTCCTTGGCGCATTACCCCGACAACATCACATATGGCAAGAGCTTCCTCTTGATCATGGGTAACAAAAATTGCGGAAGTTCCAGCCGCTTTGATAATTGAGCGCATTTCTTCGCGTAGTTGTAATCGCACTTGCACATCTAAATTTGATAGAGGTTCGTCCAGTAGTAATAGCTTGGGTTGAGTTGCCAAGGCTCTCGCTAGAGCCACTCGCTGCTGCTGACCGCCCGAAAGTTCGTGGGGATAACGCTGTTCTAAACCTGTGAGTTGCACAAGTTTTAAGGTTTCCCATACTCGCTGTTTGATTTCATGTTTATCAAGTTTTTTGAGTCCAAAGGCGACATTTTTTAAAACAGTTAAATGCGGAAATAGGGCATAGTCTTGAAATACAAGCCCCACATCTCGCGATTCTACTGGTATCCAATTATGGCGATCGCCGACTATTTTTCCATCAATGGTGATTTTGCCATCTTGAGGACGTTCAAGCCCTGCAATTAACCGCAGCAGAGTTGTTTTACCACACCCCGATGGACCCAGAAATCCTAAGATATCTCCTTCGTTCAAACGCAAAGATACTTGCTCAACCGCAGGCATACCATCTTTGGTAAATTGCTTGGTAATATTTTCTAAGCTAAGTATGATTGGCTTTTGCATATCCTTTTGCGTATTTGCGATTAATGGAATTAAGGATTAGCATGAACAGCGCTCAGCACCGTTCATGCTAATCCATTAGGCTTGAGCTTTTTTTTCTTGGAATAACACTAATAGTGTCGAGATCATTGAAACAAATAATATCGCTAGGGAAGCCGCCGCCGCATCATCAAAATCAACATTTTCAGTTGCTTTCCAAATTTCGACAGATAGAGTGTCAAACTCAATTGGTGCAAGCATAATTGTGGCGGGTAGTTCCTTGATTGTCGTCAAAAATACTAGCAATGCACCGCTAAATAAACCAGAAGTAACCAGAGGAATCGTGACTTCGATGAGGGTTTGCCAAGGAGTTCGCCCTAGACTCCGCGCTGATTCTTCAATGCGAGGACTAACTTGTAATAGCGAACTACGAATGCTGCCCACGGATTGCGGTACAAATAATACTATGTAAGCAAAGATCAACATTGGTAAAGTTTGGTATAGATCGGGAAGATAATTTGCACCAAAAAATACTATTGCTAAAGCCACGACGATACCAGGTAAACCAAAAGCAATATAGGAACAGCGCTCAATCATTGCTGAAATTCTGCTCGGAAATCGTACTACTAAGATCGCAATTGGTAGTGCAAATAGAGTTGTTGAGATGCCAGCTAAACCTGCGGTAGATACCGAATTAAAAATTGCGGGAATTAGATTGGGAACTGTGTAGTCGGCACTGCTCATGCCCCTAAACAACCAAAATAGGCTCACACCAATGGGCAAGCCTACGCCTAAGAATGTAATCACCAAGCAAAAAACAAAGGCTACCCATTTCCAGATTCCTAAATTGACTAATTTGGGCGATCGCTGAGCAGCCGTTCCACGTGTATAGTAGACTGCACGGCTACGGAATCGATATTCAGTCCACAAAATGGTCATGACGAGGGCGACTAATCCCAAAGATAAAACAGCCGCAGTATTCCGATCAAAGCTGGTTTTATATTGAATGAAAATTGCACTGGTGAAGGTGTCAAACTGCATTAGTGAAGGTGTACCAAAATCACGCAGGCTATACAAAGCCACCAGCAACGCTCCCGCGATCAAAGATGGTTGCAACTGCGGTAAGATCACCTTCCAGAAGGTAGCACGGCTACTATAGCCAAGGCTGCGACTGGCTTCTTCGATCTCAGGATCTAGTCCTTGCAAAGCCGATCGCACGGTCAAAAGCATATAGGGATAGGTAAACAGAGTTAATGCCAAAATCACGCCAAACCAACCATAGAGGGAAGGTAATTCTTCGACTCCCAATGGCTCCAATAGTAATTGCAGCAAACTCCCCCTTGGCGAGAACGCTGCGATTAACGCAAAACTACCCACATAGCTAGGTACAGCTAGAGGTAAAGTGGTGGTCACAAACCAAAATCTGCGCCAAGGTAAGTTTGTTCGCACGGTCAGAAATGCTAAAGGCACAGCGATCAGCGCTGATAATAAAGTTACGGCTGATGCCATGCCGATGCTATTCCAAATGATCGTGAGATAACGAGATTCATAGGTTAGTTCTTCTAATCCTTCGCTACCCACATTAGCGGCGCGAAGGATTAGATAGAGAAATGGCAAAATAATTGCGATCGCCACCACCCCTGATGAGATCGTCAGAAACAATGGTGGACGAACAGACTTCATACCCTACAATACTCCTGCTTGCTTCATCACCCTCAAAGTACCTTGCAAATCAGATAGTTGACCTAGATCTAAGTTGGGAGGAGTGAGTTGATTGATAGGAATTTGACCTGATGGTCCCGCTATACCTCTGGCTAAAGGGTATTCGGTAGTTTGTTGGGCAAAATAATTTTGTGAGCTATTGCTGAGTAAATAGTTAATCAGCTTCTCTACGTCTTGGCGTTGATCGGTGGTTTTAAGAACCGCCACACCAGCAACATTGACCATAGAACCAGCATCTCTACGGGTATAGTGTACCGCAACGGGGAAATTAGCATCTTTCTTTTTAAACTGGCTCAGGTAGTAATTGTTAGCCAAGCCAACCTGAATTTCACCACGTCCAATTGCCTCTAAAATTGCGGTATTTTTACCGTAATTTTTAGTTCCATTGGCTTTCATGGCTCTCAACCATTCCACAGTTTTTGCGTCACCATTTAGCTTCCGCATTGCCGTCACAAATGACTGAAAAGAACCGTTGGTTGGAGCCCAGCCAACTTTACCTCGCCACTTGGGTTGAGTGAGGTCAAAAATAGATTTGGGTAAATCAGCACCTTTGACTAGTTTGGTGTTGTAATTGACCACCCGCGCCCGTCCAGAAATACCGATCCAATTTCCCGATGGTGAGCGGTATCGCGAGTCAACTTTGTTGAGGATTGTCAAGGGAATGCCGAGGGTGCGCCCACGCTGTTGCAAGGCTCCTAAAGCGCCTGCATCTTGAGCGAAGAACATATCCGCACGGCTGTTATTGCCTTCTTCTAAAAGGGCGATCGCTAATTCGGCGGTATCACCGTAACGAACTTGAATATTTAAATTGAGATCTTTTTTAGCTTTTTCGATCAAGGGACCGATCAGTTTTTGATCACGACCAGAGTAAATGATTAAGGTCTTTGACTGAGCATTGATATCTAAGGCTGTACCCAAGACTAAGGCTGACGCTAAAGCACCAACACCAAGCTTTACTAATAGATTCTGCAATTTATTTTGTTCTATTATTCATAATTTACTTTATTAAGATTATCAGAACTTAATCAATTAATGACAGTAATTTTTATTAATACTGATATTTAATGTCAATACTAGTACTGAATTAACGATGACATTAGAAAGGTGTATTCTAATATCATCTCCTGAAAACCTTGTTAAAGTAGCTTTACAGAAAAAATCTAAGGCAAAGCCAATCTAAAAAATTTGTAATAATGCTGCTATTCTTAGATATTTTTTATAAGATTAAATAGTAATCTTTATAGTTATAAGTAGCTGTATATAATTAAAAAATAGAATCAAAAGCTGTGGCGCACGCATCGTGCGCCACAGCTTTTAGGGTTTTATATTTAATTGCGCCTAGCTATTTAGGATGTCTGAGTTAATCCAGCACTTTGAGCCCTTAATCCAGTCGTCATGGTGTTACGCTAAAGCAGGAAATCAACAGTAAATTTAGTCCCGCTTGCGCTGTTTACTGATTGGCGTAGGTTTTGAGAGCAGAACATGGAAAAGCAACTTAAAGTACAACAGTTAGTTGATAATCTGGCGAAAGCGATCGTTGGCAAAGATGAAGCCATTCAACTGGTCTTAGTAGCACTATTTTCAGGTGGTCACGCTTTACTTGAAGATGTGCCGGGGGTGGGCAAGACTCTACTCGCCAAATCTCTAGCTGCCTCTATTTCTGGTAAATTTCAGCGTGTGCAATGCACCCCTGATCTACTACCCACCGACATTACAGGTACAAATATTTGGAATCCTCAAAAAGGTGAATTTCAGTTTTTGCCAGGTCCAGTATTTGCGAATGTGTTGCTTGCTGATGAGATCAATCGAGCGACACCACGCACCCAGTCAGCCTTGCTCGAAGTAATGGAAGAGAGCCAAGTCACCGTTGATGGCATATCACGGAAAGTCCCCTCACCATTTTTTGCGATCGCCACTCAAAACCCCATCGAGTATCAAGGGACTTTCCCTTTACCTGAAGCCCAACTTGATCGCTTTGCCTTATCCTTTAGTATTGGCTATCCCAATGAAGCGGAAGAGCTAGAAATGCTGAAACGGATGCAATCTGGAAAAATTGGCTCGGCTCAATTAGAAGCATGTATCACCCCTGAAGAAGTACTAGAAATTCGGCAACTCTGCACTCAATTACCCGTCAGTGATGCGACTAGCGAATACATAGTGAATATTGTTAGGGCAACTCGTAATGATGAGGAAATTACCCTTGGCGTGAGTCCTAGAGGTACGACAGCCCTATTGAGATCAGTTCAGACCTATGCCTTTATTCAACAAATGCTAGATCGCGATCGCAAGTCTAATTATGTGCTGCCTGATGATGTGAAGTTCCTAGCCCCATTTGTTTTAGGACATCGGATCATGGCGGCAGGCAGACGATCTCCACAGAAGATCATTCAGCGTTTGCTAGATGTCGTGCCTGTTCCTTAGATTACAGCTATTGTCGATTTTTGAAAGCCCGCCGTTGGCGGGCTTTCAAAAATCGATTTTGGTATTTCCAGCGCCAAAGACGCTGGAAATACCAAAATCGTTTTCATAATGAGAATTGCGGCTTATGCATTTGATTAATTTATTTGTCCATCTACTGCTATAGAATACTAGATCTAGTATTTAACCAAGCACTCAAGATTTCGACTCATGGAAGATAAGTTGATGTTAATGATTCCAGGTCCAACACCTGTGCCTGAACAGGCTCTGTTGGCTCTGGCAAAAGCTCCCATCGGACACCGAAGCGGCGATTTTAGCAAGGTCATGGCAGATGTGACCGCTAAGCTCAAGTGGCTACACCAAACAACTAATGATGTATTAATTCTCACCGTAAGCGGTACGGGTGCGATGGAGGCAGGCATCATTAATTTCCTCAGCAAAGGCGATCGCGTCCTTGTTGGTGATAATGGCAAGTTTGGCGAACGCTGGGTCGAAGTCTGTCAAGCCTATGGTGTCAATGCTGAAGTAATCAAAGCAGAATGGGGCAAGGCACTTGACCCCGAAGATTTCCGAGCCAAGTTAGAGGCTGATACCAATAAGGAAATCAAAGCTGTAATCATCACCCATAGCGAAACCTCGACGGGAGTTCTTAACGATTTAGTTGCAATTAATCGCCATGTCAAAGCCCATGAAAAGGCTCTGATTATCGTTGATGCAGTTACCAGCTTGGGAGCAATGAATGTTCCCATCGACGAATTAGGCTTAGATGTAGTCGGTTCTGGTTCTCAAAAAGGCTACATGATCCCCCCCGGATTGGGATTTGTGGCAGTTAGCCCTAAGGCATGGGAAGCTTATAAAACAGCGAATCTACCTAGGTTCTATCTCGATTTGGGCAAGGCTCGTAAAGATGCTGCAAAAAATTCCACTCCTTTCACTACTTCTGTGAATATGGTGATGGCGTTGCAAGCTTCACTAGAAATGATGCAACGTGAAGGTTTAGAAAATATCTTTGCGCGTCACTTGCGCCACCGTGAAGCTACTCGCGCCGCAGTCAAGGCTCTTAATCTGGGTTTATTGGCTCCTGATGATGCGGCGAGTGCTTCGATTACCTCAGTAGTTCCACCCGAAGGCTTGGACGCAGAAAAGATTCGCGCCACAATTAAGAAGAAATTCGATATTGTCATGGCTGGTGGTCAAGATCACCTCAATGGCAAGATCTTCCGCATTGGTCATCTCGGCTTTGTCGGCGATCGCGATATTCTCACAGCGATCGCTGCACTCGAAGCATCCATTTCGGCTCTTGGCTACAGTAATTTCACTTACGGTGCTGGTGTAAAAGCTGCGATCGAAGTCCTGAACGGCTAACTTCCTTTATAAACTGATGTTACGTGGAACTCAGATGGTGAAAATTTATTGCTGCTAGCGAAGCAGGGCAACCACGGGGGGATTGCCCCTACCCCAATAATTTGGATTCTGTAGGGGCTGTGCCCCCGTGCCAGCCCTAGCCCTCTACCATCACAAAAATTCTTTACACATAACATCAATCCATAAAAAAGGCGCAAAGCGCCTTTTTTTATGGATTGATTGAAGTATAAGCACTTGGGCATTTATATCCTTTATCTTGATTTTGAGGTTTAGTTGGGATTTGTTTAGTGGGAATATTGCTTTCACACAGAAGTAACTTTGTGACTTTTTGATTAGCATCATCACTAGCGATCGCATAGACAATCCCCGTATAAGCTTTCAATCCATCCTTTAAAGGAACCGCGCTATGCTGCGCCAGATTTCCCAAGATAGTAACTTTGTAGCTATAGAATTCTGAATTCAGCGATAATCCCGATTTTAATTGATTGATATCAGACGTGAATTGTCCTTGCGCTTGGAATACTTGCTGTTGCGATCGCATGATGGCGCGAATGGACGACTTGCTCTCTGCTTCTCGAATTAAGGCTGAAGTTGCTATCAGATCTTGCGATCGCAAGATTTTGATGTCACTAGGAATAGTTGTACTATCCGAAATTTTGGTTAGCTGTTGAGGCTGGGAATCTAGTGATGTGGGGCGAGGCTGATTGGGAACAGAATTGGCTATTTTTAACTGCCCATCACTATTGATTTCATAGATAGTTTGGGTAGTAAGATCGCCAAAAGTAAGATCAATTTGTTGGGGAGTTTTACTGGAGTTGACTTTAAAAGTACCTGCGATCGCAGTCTTACCTAATGGCAAATCTTCAGACAGAATGTAAACATTGCCATCAACATCATTTTGAGTCTCAAAAATTGCTGTACCAGTTTTAACTCCATTTTGTTTTTTAAATTCCCAAGTCCCCCCTAGTTTTTGGCTATTTGATTCCTTAATGAGAGACCCTGTATCATTACAACCTATCAACAATCCCATCGCAATGCATGGAGTGGTAATCACTTTGGCGAATAACTTAGCTACGGCAGCTTTTTGGGCGATTTGAGGTTTCATTGGCTTCTCATTAAGAAAACAAACGCAGTTCAGAAGTGGGGGAATTGAGAAATAAATTAGCTCTTTGTAGAACAGATGTTGAGATGTGAATTTGCTTAAGCGTCACCAAGCCCTCGTCCACAAAGGATTGGCATAGAGCAGCATTATTGCCTTTATTAAAAGTCGTCTCATAAAAAACTTCACGAATACCTGCCGACACCACTAGCTTTAAACAAGAAATACAGGGTTCTAACGTGACATAAATACTTGCGCCATCGGTAGAGATCCCATGTTTTGCGGCTTGGGCGATCGCATTGGCTTCGGCATGAACCGCCCTTGAGGGAAAGTCTTTGTTCACGGTACAGTTACTCATCTCTGGATAGCAAAAACCTTGCGTCGTGCAATGGACTGAGCCTGATGGTGAGCCATTGTAGCCTGTAGCAAGTACCTGTCTATCTTTGACAATTACTGCACCCACTGGGAAAGCTAGACAGGTCGATCGCATAGCAGCAAGTTTAGTCAACAGCATAAAATACTCGTCCCATGTGGGGCGTTGCTGAAATGCAGCATTTTCGATCAATTCGGATTCGATCAATTCGGGCATGGGTAATCAAGAACTATTTGGTTTTAGTTACTGATGTTACGTGGAAGGAGTTCCTGTTATAGCAAAGGTCTAGGGCTGGCACGGGGGCACAGCCCCTACAGTAACCTCTAAATTTTGAGGTAGGGGCAATGCCCCCGTGCTTGCCCTGCTTCGCTAGCAGCAAGAGGTCTAATATCTAAGTTTCACGTAACATCAGTTAGTTATAGCGCAAAGCGTTGTAACTAAAACCAAAACTGAAGATTTTGGCGAGTTAGGACTCTTCAGTTTTGCAGCTTTTTCTCTAATTTCTGACTAGCTTGAGATAGGGAGAAGCAGAACATCCAATAGATTAGAGCTACAAATAGATAAACTTCGGCATAGCGACCAATAAATTCTGGCTGTGATAAGACAGTGCGGGACACACCCATCAAATCGACTAGCCCCACGATCGCTACTAGGGACGTATCTTTAAATAATCCGATGAATTGACCAACAATCGCAGGTATCGAAGCTTTGAGCGCTTGAGGTAAAACAATTAAAGCGATTGTCAAGGGAATATTTAATCCCAAGGCTCTAGCGGCTTCCGCTTGCCCTTTAGGAATTGACTGCAAGCCCCCACGCACATTTTCCGCAAGATAGGCGGCACTGAAAAATACAAAAGCGGCGATCGCTCTCAAAACGCGATCTATCTCTAAACCTGCTGGTAAAAATAAGGGCAGCATCACTTGCGCCATAAACAGAATGCCAATTAATGGCAATCCGCGCACTATTTCAATATAGAAGACACAGAACCATTTAATTAAGGGCAATGTACTCTGTCTTCCTAAAGCTAGCAAAACTCCCAAGGGGAAAGAAAATACAATACCTGAGATCGCCACGATCAAGGTTAAAACTAGCCCATTCCAAACATTCACATCCACGGCTGTGAGTCCCAGATTGCCACCAATTAGCCATAGAGAAATGGGTAAAGTTGCAAACCATGCGATCGCTAAAATCAAAGAGCTTTGGGTAAACCTTTTGCCTTGCTGACCAATCAGAAACCCAATGGCGATCGCGCCACTAATTGCTAAAGTCAAAATTTTGGAGATGCCATCAACGGGTAGCAAAATTGCAAGGGCGATCGCCAGCGCACCGATAGAGATTGCCACAAACCGACTAAATCTGCCCCATAGCCCCCATGAGATGCCTGCCAAACTGCCTGTGATCGCTAAGATGCTCCACAACCGCCAAAACTCTTCAACAGGATAAAGCCCCACTAAAAACAACCGCAAATTACTACTGACTACCGACCACTGAGCTTGAGTAGTAGCCCAAAACCAGACATTGCTTACAAACTGATATAACAACCAGATACCAAAAACTGTAAGTAAACTATTAAGCCAACTGCTAAATAGATTTTTTTTTGCCCATGCTAGGGGGCTTTGTGATGCTAAGAGTGGTGGCGTGACCGAAGTTTGCGTCATGATGCATCTACAAATTATTTACCGCGCAATGCGCTGCATAAACAATACACCAAAAAAATATAAGGGAACGCAAAGCGTTCCCTTATATTTTTTGAAACCAATTTTATTGTTTTCAACGCCTAAGGCGTTGAAAACAATAAAATTGGTTTTGGGGTTTTACTTAGAATTCTCAGAGGCAGGATCGCCTTTATAGGGTTGTGCGCCAGTGGCGGGGAAATCATCTTTGTTTGGGGTGAAAATTTTAGCGATCGCATCGCTTAGATATTCCACCATGCTTCTAAATTTTTGTGCTAAACCGTTCATAACTATCACCCTCAAAGGAATATCTAGAGAACTTAATTTTTAGGATTAATGTAGGGCTTGATCCCTAACTCTGTATATTTTAATACTTACATTGTCAGGGATTGCTGATTTTAAGGTTGCTTAATAATTGTTTGAGTTTCGACACAAGTTCTGATGTTCATAGGTAAAACTGAGTCGGATGATACCAAATCTTAAAATTTATTATTGTATGGGACAGTTTTGAGGGAAAATGTACCTGATTGAGTACAAAATTTTCTTAAGCAATTGTAACTATGGTCGCTGCACCCTCGAAACCTCAAACTCTTGAGACACTCTGCATTAACTCCATCCGCTTTTTATCGATCGATGCGGTCGAAAAGGCAAAATCTGGTCACCCCGGTCTGCCGATGGGCGCAGCACCAATGGCTTTTGTGCTGTTCGATCAGTTTTTAAAGTTTAATCCTAAAAATCCTAAGTGGGTCGATCGCGATCGCTTTGTCCTCTCCGCAGGACATGGCTGTATGTTGCAATACTCATTGCTACACCTGACTGGCTATGACAGCGTTAGCATCGAAGACATCAAAAATTTCCGTCAATTGGGTAGCCCCACCCCCGGACACCCTGAAAACTTTGAAACCGCAGGTGTAGAAGTCACCACAGGGCCTCTTGGTCAAGGTGTTGGTAATGCCGTTGGTTTAGCGATCGCTGAAGCACATTTGGCGGCGCGTTTTAACAAACCCGGTCACAATATCGTTGATCACTATACCTATGTGATCCTTGGTGATGGTTGCAACATGGAAGGTATTGCTTCTGAAGCTGCTTCCTTGGGTGGTCACTTGAAGCTCGGCAAGCTGATCATGATGTATGACAGCAACAGCATTTCCATCGACGGCAGCACCGACTTAGCCTTTACTGAAGATGTGGCTATGCGTTATGAAGCTTACGGTTGGCACGTTGTCAAGGTTGCTGATGGCAACGAAGATCTTGATGCGATCGCAAAAGCACTTGCTGAAGCAAAATCCGTCACCGACAAGCCTAGCTTGCTCGTAGTCACCACCACCATCGGTTACGGCTCTCCTAAGAAAGCTGGTACATCTGGCGTTCACGGTGCAGCTCTCGGTGGCGATGAAGTTGCCGCAACTCGCGCTAACCTTGGTTGGACACATGAACCTTTTGATATTCCTGCGGATGCTTATACTCGCTTCCATCAGGCGATCGACAAGGGCGCAACTGCTGAAGCTGAATGGAATGAGCGCTTTGCTGCTTACGAAAAAGCATATCCTGCGGAAGCTGCGGAATTTAATCGGATCATGGCTGGCAAACTTCCTGAAGGTTGGGAAAAAGCCCTTGAGCCTGTTGCTCAAAAGGAAACTTCTACCCGTCTTCTTTCAGAAGCTTGCTTGAATGCTCTGTCTCCTGTACTTCCTGAATTCTTGGGCGGTTCGGCTGACTTGGCTCACTCTAACATGACCTATGTTAAGGGGCTTGCCGACTTCCAACATGGCTCTTACGAAGGTCGCAACTTCCGCTTTGGTGTGCGCGAACATGCCATGGGCGCAATCATGAATGGAATGTTCCTCCACGGCGGCACAATTCCTTACGGTGCAACTTTCCTCGTATTCGCTGACTATATGCGTGGCGCAATGCGTCTCTCGGCATTGTCAGAGATTGGTGTACTGTACATCCTCACCCATGACTCCGTAATGCTCGGTGAAGATGGACCTACTCATCAACCAGTAGAAACCATCGCTTCTTTGCGTGTAATTCCTAACTCCTTGACCATTCGTCCTGCGGATGCCAACGAAACCGTTGCCGCTTATCAAGTTGCGATCGCTAACCGTAAGCGTCCTAGTTTCCTAGCCTTCACTCGTCAGAACGTGAAGAATCTCGCTGGTACTTCCATCGAAGGCGCGAAGAAGGGTGCTTACACTGTTGTTGATGCAGCAAATCCTGAATTGATCATCATCGCGACAGGTTCTGAACTTGAGTTGGCAACTAAGGCAGCCGCTATCCTCGCGGGCGAAGGTAAGGCAGTGCGCGTAGTTTCTATGCCTTGTCAAGAACTCTTCAATGAGCAATCTGATGAGTACAAAGAATCCGTACTTCCTGCATCCGTCAAGAAGCGCGTCAGTGTTGAAGCTGGTAGCACCTTTGGCTGGCACAAGTATGTCGGTTTTGAAGGCGCAGCGATCGGTATGGATAGCTTTGGTGTTTCGGCTCCAGGTCCAATTGGTTATGCCAAGTTTGGCTTCACCGTTGATAACGTTGTAGCAACTGCTCGCAAAGTTCTCGGTTAAATAGTAGAAGTATTTCCTTGAGAAAGATTTCCATAAAAAAGCGCACTTAGTGCGCTTTTTTATGTCTAAGGCGATCGCTAGTTGATTGAAGTGAACTTGCGATCACCTTAAATGATGTTAGACAAATGCTTGGTTTATGAGATTGGGGCTAACTCGCTACTTGGATAAGTGCAGTAAAAGGCGATCGCTTACAGCTAACATCTAGACTAGAATAAGCTGAGATGAGTAATCGCGGGAGAATCTCTAATGACTCAAACAATTGCAAAAAAAATATCACTTTATGACCAAGATCTAAATCTGTGGTTAGAAACGGTGATCGTGCAATTAAAGAGTGGTAATTTAGAAAACCTCGATATTGAAAATCTGGTAGAGGAGTTGGAAGGCTTGGCAGGTAGAGATCGGCGCGAGTTAAGAAGAAGGCTATCAACTCTTCTAGAACATTTACTCAAGCGTTGCTATGTTAGAAGCGAGTATGACTATGCAGGATGGGAAATCACTATTGATCGCACTCGATTTGAAATAATCGGTATTTTGAGTCAGTCGCCTAGCCTGAAAAGCTATGTAAATAGTGATGAATTATTTGAAGAAGCTTTTGCTCTTGCTTTGCGTACTGTAAGAAAAAATCAAGGGTACAAAAATATTGATTTCCCAGATAAGTGGCAATTTAGTCACGATATTGATGACATCTTAAATGTTGATTTTTGGGTGATTTTATAAAGTGAGATCGCCTCTCAAATAATCACAAGGAGATCGCTTTAAATGATGTTAAGGGTCAGTAAATTAACGTCAGTTCGACGAAAGCGAAAAATGGGAAGAATCGCTAAGCGATTCTTCCCATTTTTCGCCATTTGCGGCGTGCGAAGCACGCCGCAAATGGCTATATCGAACTCACGTTAAATTAGTGATATGGAAAAATAGAGGCAGAGCCAAGGAGCAAGCTATGAAATACCCCCACTGCCAGAGTCAAAAGATCATCAAAAACGGCAAACACACAAAATTTTGTGTTAAGGCTCATGGGTTTCCAAATAGTCTTGAATCCATTTGTTGCCCAATTCCATCAGATGCGCCAAATTAAAGTCCCATAAAATGATCTTCCCATTTACACTGGCTGAGGCAAGTGTTTCCCCATCAGGACTGAAACAGACACTTCTCACTGGTGATTGATGTCCTTGGAGAGTTAAGAGTTCCTTCCCATCAAGACTCCATATCTTAACTGTGCGATCGCTACTACCCGAGGCTAACGCATTACCATCAGGACTAAAACAAACACTTCTAACTTCGGCGCTATGTTCATTGAGGCTTTTTAATAACTTGCCATCAAGGTTCCATAATTTAATGCTGCCATCTTTACTACTGCTTGCCACGATCTGACTGTCTGGACTAAAGCAAACACTGTAAACTTCACCCGTATGCCCATTCAAAGTTTGTAATAACGTTCCATCCCAATGCCATATTTTCACCGTTTTATCTTGGCTGGCTGTCGCCAGCATATTACCATCAGGACTAAAACAAACTTGATACACAGCATTAGCGTGACCGATTAAGGTATGTATCCATTCCCCTTCTTTACTCCATAACTTGACAGTGCAATCAGCACTAGCCGAGGCAAATAGTTCTCCATCAAGACGGTAAGCAACACTGTAGATCGAGGCTTCATGTTCGTTATATATACTTTTAAGTAAGATTCCTTTAGAATTCCAAATTTTAATGGCGCGATCGCTACTAACTGATACTAAAAATCGATTGTCTGGACTAAAACATACACTATTCACACTCTCTTTATGCCCTTCAAGAGATGTAATTAACTGAGAATTAGCTAGCCAAATTTTAATCGTACAATCATTGCTAGCTGAGGCAATAAACCGACTGTTATCACTAAAAACAATACAATTTATTTCATCTGTATGCCCAACTAAATGGGTTAGTAAGTTACCGTTAGTCCGCCAAAATTTGAGCATGGTATCCTGACTGCCAGTAATCATCGTACTGCCATTAGAATTAAAGCTAATACTATGAACACTACCTTTATGTCCATATAGAGTTTTCAATAGATTGCCTTTTAAATCCCAAATTCTAACTGTGCGATCGCTACTAACTGATGCGAGGGACTTACCACTTGGATGAAAGCGTACTCCCAAAACTTTATCGGTATGTCCTTCAAAGGTAGCGAGCAAATTTCCTTCCATATTCCAGAGATTAACAGTACGACCACGGGTTGCGGAAGCAATGATCCGACCTGATGGAGAGATATCAATATCTTCGATAAAACTATCATGGTCTTTAAAAGTTTTGATCGGAGTACCATTGATATTCCAGACAACTAATGTGCGATCGGCACTACCCGTGATAATCCGCTCACCATCGGAGCTGAAACACAGACAAGTTATCCATTTATGATGTCCACCAGTAAAGGTGTTAAATGGAGTACCATCATTGCGCCATAATCGAACTTTGGCATCTTCGCCACAGGATGCAAATATGGCATCAGTAGGACTAAACCTCACGGCTAGGACTGGTGCTTGATGATCCTTCAAAATTTGGATCGGTTGGTCGATATACAATTTTGTATATCGATCCATTTTCCAGAGTCTAAGTGTACCGTCACGGCTAGCCGACACTAGATATTGTCCAGTATTGCTAAAACTCAGACTAGTAACCCAATTCGCATGTCCACTTAGAGTTTGTTTGAGATTTCCCTTATTGTCCCAAATTTTAATGGTGCGATCGCTGCTGCCTGATGCAATGACGTGGTCGTTTGGTTGTACCGCAATACAGGTAACAATATCCAGATGCCCTGCGAGATGATTATATTCACGGACATTGTAAACGGCTTGGTGAAGGGCGCTCAGTCCATGCATACGAAGACTTGCTCTTTCACCTGTAGCTGATTCTAATTCCTGTAACTGTTTGCCCGCTTGCATGGACTCGATCAGCGCTTCAAACTGCTGATTGAGGATAAATGTTGCCTTTGCCGAAGCACTTTTGAGAACAACTTCAGCCTGCATTAAACTCGCCTGCAACTTCTGCTGCATTTCCACCAAGCGGATCTTTGCTTCCTGCTCCGCATCTAAGGTTTTCTCTAATCGTCGTTTAGCTGCTGATAGAATCTGATTTGCCTCAGCTTGAGCAAAGAGAGCCACTTCCACTTCCCGCTTTTCTAGTTCTTGACTTGCCGAAAAGAATTGGTAGTCATGATTGCTTAAATTTTTATCTGCTGACCATGCCAAAGCATCTTGCAAAGCTTGTCCACGTAACAATCGTGAATCATCTTGATAATCCGAATCCATCCAAGCTTTGAATGCTTCTCCATAGGGGCGTAAATTTGCGAGGGCTTGGTTTACCCAATTTTGATTAAAAATTGCGGCATAAATAGGGTTGTAGACCCTGAGTCTACCTTCTCGTTTCACAACTAGTCCTGTAATTCTTAGCTCGGTTTGTTCAGGACTATCATCAGCAATAATTCCACATTCAAGCTTGTGTAAAGATGGCTCAGACTTCAAAATTTGTTGGTACAAACCGAGCAGTTTACCTTGGCGATTTTCACTACTCCAAAGAATGCGATCGCGAATTGTTTTAAAGTGTTCAGGCTGATCCTGTATTTCCCAGTTTTCAACTAGGCGCGATCGCACTAAATTATTCACCCAGACCAGTTCATGATTGAGAGGAATCGACTCTGATGAGGTCAGAATAATTTGACAAAGTTTTTGCGTGAGAAACGGTTGACCACCTGTATAGGCGAGAATGGCTTTGAGGACAGCAACGGGATTTTGCGATTTTGTTAATAAGCCTCGCATTAAAGGTTTTGCCTCTCTTAACTGAAAGCCCCTGAGTTCAATTGCGCGACCGATGTTAAATGGAGTACGTTGTTTATCGCGGATTAAATCCGCAGGTGTAGCCACTCCAAATAGTGCAAAGGTTAAGCGATTATAGGCTATGCGATCGGCTCGACGATTAAATAATTCTCGAATCAGCGCAAAAAAATCATCAACAGCAAAATTCAAACTGAGAATACTATCAATTTCATCCACAAATAGAATTACAGGTGAAGATGTCTTTTTGAGCAATCCTTCGTCAAGAAACTTGCCAAAACGCTGCACTGGAGATAGTAAACGGTTCCGTTCCCACCAATCCTCCAAATCAAAGGATTCATACAAATCAAGACTGCTGATAATACTATCAATTAGTCCCGCATACCACTGCTCTGGCGTAATATCAGATGTCCCGATCGCGGTAATATCGACCGAAGCACAAGTGAATTTTTCCTCTTGCAGTCGTTTCATTGTACGAACTCGCAAACTCGACTTACCCATCTGCCGAGAATTAAGAACGTAGCAAAATTCACCGTCTTTCAAGCTTTCATAGAGATCGTTGTCAGCTTGCCGCACTACATAGGTAGGTGCATCAACAGATAAACTGCCACCAACTTGATATAAATAATTTGTAGCTTTTTCGGCAAGCATCATTCACCTTACACAAAACATAAACCTTAGAAGAAGATAATTTGAATCTTTTTTTAAGGCTTGACCAGTGTTTGTCGAAAATTTTGTTGAAAATATTGATAATACAATTTACACATAGGAATTGCTTGATTTCCCACTAGCTTGACTAAACCAATACTTCGCAACTTAAAGGCTATTTGGCTATCTAACTGCAATGGGCGAACACATGATACCAATTCTCTGTATGCTTCAAGCAGTTCAGGATCTTCTTTTAAGTAGCCAAGCTGACGACGAAGATGATTGCCATAGATCCCTTCCTCAGTGGGGGCTAGTTGTAATAAATTTTCCCAATTTATCCGCCCTCTCGCTATTTGGTATAGAGCTTGCCTCACCAGATAGGGATGACCACCAGTGAGTACTAGTAATTGTTTTACCTGATCCTGTTGCCAATCTAGTTGATGTCTCTGAACTAAATCTGCAATTTGAGACAGATTCAATTCAGGTAATTCGATGGGTAATCCGACATTAAAAGGGGACTGATTAATATTTAAAGGAATATAGACTTCCTTAGAATGAACAATCACTAATCTTAACTTTTTCCAAACATCTTCATTCTTTGCTTTCTCATGCCAAGCCCTTAGCAAACCAAAAAAATCAGAAGCTATCTTGGGATATTGAAAGATTAAATCTACTTCATCTAGTCCCAGAACTAAAGGAGATTCCTTCGCTGTAAGTAAATAGCGCTGAAAATATTTAGTGCATTTGTTTTTGCTGCCTAGAACTCCTTGCCAATACTGATCTAAATTGTCCTCTAGGTCTAGTTCTGATGCAATACTGGCGCAAAACCATTGCAGAAACAAATCTAGATCGTCAAATATATCACTATCAGCTTGTTGAAAGTATAGATGAGCAACTTGATATCCCTTGTGCTTGGCATAGGCTAGAGTACGTGATAGTAAAGATGACTTTCCCATTTGCCGAGGGGCTTTGATCCGAATCAGCGATCCAGGACGCAGCATGGTTTCTAGACAATCCTTTTCAATTGGAGGTCGCTGAATATAAAAACGAGAACCTAGTTCTATCTGACCTTCAGGTTCTTCCAATTGAAGTTGTTGTCTCGGTGGAGGGCTAGAAATAGTTGTTGCAGCCTTGGCATTGCGAAGAAGATTATCTAGAGCTAACAGAGCTTCTGTCGCATCATGATATCTTTGGCGATAGTCATATCGCACCATTTTGTCAATGATGGCTGCCAGTCCTAAATTAATTTTAATGCTGACCTGAGCACAAGCCAAGGCACAACTATATTCATTGGTTTGCTGATCCCTAGGCAATTCTCTAAAGGAAAGCCCTGTGAAAGCCTGTAGACACATTATTCCTAATGCGTAGACATCACTACAAAATTTTGGCTGACCTGCCAATTGTTCATTTGGCATATACACTAATGAGCCAACCACAACACTTCGAGTCTGGTTTTCATCTTGCATAAAGTGTTCTAAAGAATCTGGATTCAGCGCTTTGACTGCACCAAAGTCAATTAGGACGATTTTGCGATCGCTACGGCGACGAATTAAGTTAGCAGGTTTAATATCACGATGAATCACTTGGCAACTATGAACAAAAGAAAGGACTTGCAAAATATCGTACAAACTAGAGATTAATTTTGCCTGTTGCCACTGTTTTCCCGCACCAATCTCAGACTCCAAGGTTTGCCCTTCGACAAACTCCTGAACTAGATAAAATTCCCCATTTTGTTCAAAGTGAGCGAACAGCCGTGGAATCTGATCGTGAATTCCTAATTCATGCAAAGTCTTTGCTTCACTCTCAAATAGTCGTTTGGCTATCGCTAGTTCTTGGGTTTTAAGCAATTGAAGGTTGAGCTGCTTGACAACGCAAGTGGGCTGATTTGGCAGTTGTAAATCTCTTGCTAAAAATGTTCGCCCAAAACCACCACCACCCAGCGGTTTTACAATTTGATATCTGCCTGCAAGAATTGCTTCAGCATTGGTCATGGTGGTTGAGATGAAAATAAATTTTAAGTATCATTCCTCTACATGATACAGCGATCGTCAATTCGTGAAAACTGCTTTTGGTTGGGACTTAAGCATAATATCTTTCAATAATCACCCCTATTTCCTCTTTCAAAAAGAAAAAGGGAATCCAGAAAAATCTCTTATAGCAATGTAAGTTTTGATTAGGACATAAAAGCCAAAAGATGAGTGGCGGCGCGAAGCGCCGCCACTCATCTTTTGGCTTTTGATTTGTCCTAGCTATCTCTTGCATTGCTACTACCACAACACTTTGCATTTAAACCCAAACCACAAGAAAAAGCCTAAAAACCTTGCAAAATAAGGTTTTTAGGCTTTTTCTTGTGGTTTGTTTGATCGGTAATTGCTGTAACACCAGTTTTTGTTGAAAGTTATATAAAGTTAATCCTTGAAAATTTGCAATAATCTAAAGTTAGTTCTTCAATAATTACCCAAGTCACAACCTTTATGCCGCTCAAATCTACAACCCGTCACATTCAGATTTATGCTGCCATTGTTGAGGAGCAGAATGATGAGCTTATCGATAGCGAAAACATGCTCACCCTAGATGTCGATCCTGATAATGAACTGAACTGGACAGATGGCGCTCTGCAAAAGGTATATCGCAAGTTCGATCAACTTGTAGAGGATTATAAAGGCGCAGACCTGTCTGATTACAATTTGCGTCGCATTGGTTCAGATTTAGAGCATTTTGTGCGATCGCTATTACAAGAGGGTGAAGTTACTTACAATCTCAATCATCGATCGCTTAACTACAGCATGGGTTTACCGCAGATCGTCAATACTGAAGCCAAATAGAGATATAGACAACCCTGCACGTTGTTTATTCTCATTATCAAATTTAGCAATACTCAAAAACTATGTCTGAAACCACTGCATCAACTTCTGAAGAGCCAAAGGCAAAACCTGCCGCAAAGCCCAAAGCCGAGAAACCTCCAGCGATCGAAGAGCTACCTTTTGACGAATTTATTAACAAGCATTATCTACCTGCCTTAACTAAAGCCTTTGCTAAGCAAGGTGTAGATGATTTGCAATTGGAGTTTGGTAATTCTCAAGTACATGGGATCTGGGCTCAAGGGCTACGCCAGTTTACGGTTTATTTTTCTAAAGCTGATCTCAATGCTCAGAAGGCTTTTTCCTGTGCTGATGCTGGGCGATCGCCTAGTACAATCGAACCATTTCTGATCGATGAGCGTAAAGCCCCTCTCGATTTACTTGTATTTGGTGTAATTCAACGCTTAAATGCCCAAAAGTGGTTAACAGCTAACTAGAAAAAAGGGGTGCAACGCACCCCTTTTTTCTAGTTATTTTTATTTCGGAACAATAACTTGTACACCATTTTCTATTTCAATTTTCATTCCCAGTTTATCTAGCTCCTGAGCAATAATCTCAACAGTTTTTTTGTCCGTCGCATTTTGCAAAACTACTGACCAAGCGCCGATCTGGGCTTTCGTCAAATCCTGTTCTTCTTCTAACCATTTAGCCGATTGGCGCGATATCTCAGCGACAAACTTAGGATCTTCGATCAGATCTTTGCCTGACGAGCTAGCTCTATCAGCCCATGCAGCAGCTTGGAGATAAGAAAATCTTGCGCCTTTAGCATCACCTAAAAACAATAGCTGATCCGTAGCCTTATAACGCCACACAGTATAAGCACTAGGCTGTTGATCGGGATTTATAGATTTGAGACCCTTACTGTAGATTTCGATCGCTTTGCTAGGAACTCCCGCGAACATTGAGACACTAGCTGACATATATATGTAGCTTTTAATAAATCTGGGATCTCGAGCAATAATATTTTCAAAATATAGCGGGCTTAACCCATATCCCGTTTGCAGGGCGTTTCTCGAAACATCATCGCCAAAGTATTGCAAAAACTGCAAAAAAGCAAAGTTGGCAATCATGTTATTAAAGCCAAATCCGCGCGGTGGCAATTGCCTAATTAGTTTAAGACGCGCTTCTTCATCTCTGACTGCCTTACGCGTCTCTTCTAGAGTTTGACCACTCAATCGTTGATTAAGTTTAGGATATTGCAAAGCGAGGGTGATCGCTGCAAAAACAGCGATCCCCCCTAAATTAATTGCAAGTTTACGCAACTGCATTTGACTTAATTGCCTTCGGAAATGAATGTATCTTTAGTGAGACTATCAATTAGTTTATTGCTTGGCGAGCCATCAGCAGGGCTAATCGTGTAAAAGTTTTGCGCTCTAACGATCGCATTACGAGTTTCGCCACTCAATACGCCATCTACCTTACCTGTGTAGAAACCTCTCTGAGTCAGTAATTTTTGCAATTCTGAGACTTGGGTATTAGCCGTTGTTGCTGGTGTTGTAGGCTGAGCTACTGGGGGGGCTGTTGTGGGTTGTACTAATGGAGCGGTAGGTTGAGGAGTTGCTTGGATTGTGGGTTGAGGGGTAGCGGCTGCTTGGGGTTGGGTTGTTGGTTGAGGGGGTACTTGTGGTTTGGTTTCCACACGAATCGCTGGCGTGACATTTGTTGCCGCCACCTGTTGCTTGGGCGCACCTGCCTCTAGAGCGGCGATCGTTCTTGCACCAGCCACACCATCTGCTGTTAACCCATAGGCTTTTTGAGCAGCAATAATAGCATCTCTAGTACGTGGTCCCAGAAATCCTGTAATTGGTCCATTATAAAATCCGCGATCGGTTAGCAAGTTTTGTAAATTAGCAACCCCACCATCGTTAGTAGTAGTTACATTGTTTGTTGCTTGGTTACTAGCTGGTGTGACGGTGGCTGATGGTCTGGCATCTGATTGCAGTGCAGCGAGCGTTTGAGGACCTACAATACCATCGGTTGTTAAGCCATAGGCTTTCTGAGCCGCAGCGATCGCAGCATTAGTCTGCGCCCCTTTGATTCCATCGATCACCCCATTATAAAAACCACGCTTGGCTAGCAACTGCTGGAGTTCTACAACATTTTTATCTCCAGCCGCCGCAGTGGTGGTTGAGGATGTTGGCGCGTTCTTGCTGGCAATACTAACAGTGCTTGCTCCTGATTCAAGGGCAGCCATAGTTTGAACACCTGCAATCCCATCGGTGACTAAGCCATAGTTTTTCTGAGCAGCAATGATCGCCGAGCGAGTCTGTGGTCCCATGATGCCGTCAACAGCGCCGTTATAAAAACCACGTTTGCTAAGCAATTCTTGCAGCTTGGAAACTTCTGTACTTTTAGTAGTTGCAGTGGTGATGATGGGCATAGCTTTAGGTTTACCACCATCTGACTCTAGCGCTGCTAAGGTTTGCGGGCCTGCAACACCATCGGCTGTGAGGTTATAAGCTTTCTGAGCCGCCACGATCGCCGAGCGAGTCTGAGATCCCATGATGCCGTCAACAGCACCGTTATAAAAACCACGGTCAGCTAGCAATTTCTGAAGATTCATCACAGTTGATGAAACGCTAGTAGTAGTTTCAACTGCGGCAACAGCCTCAGCAGCATTCGCTTTTGTGGTGATCGCATCTGAGACTTTGCCCCCTTCGAGGGCGGCGATCGTTTGACTACCGACAATCCCATCGGGAGTAAGTCCAAAGGCTTTTTGGGCGCGGAGAATGGCATTTTTAGTTGAAGACCCTGAAATACCATCGATCGCCCCAGGATCAAAGCCATTTTTGGCTAGTAGCGACTGCACATATTTCACATCCGAGGATGGGGTCTCAGCAGCTAAAGCATTGAAGGTAGATCCTAAGCCAACCATGAGAGTAGCTCCTGTCAGGAGTACACTCAAACTAAGTTTTGCAGATTTAGTAGTTAATTTCTTGAGCCATGTTTGGAAAGCTTCAGTACTTTCAGTACTTTCATTGGCGATCGCATCATCGGTATAGATAGATTCTTCTTGGATATATGCTAGGAGTTCCATAATTAGACCTTATTTGGATTGAAGTTAAGATTAGCGATTGAGAAAAATTCAGCTTTAATGGATGAGATTTACTCAGTATTTATTTAGGAGGAATTGGCATTTTTGGCTGCTGGTGCATTTTGACTAGAGGTTGGAACTTGAGTTCCATTTCCTAACGGATTGCTGCTAGGACTTAGAATTGGCTGAACGGTTGGATTAGCATTACTGGATGTGATTTGAGCAATAGTCTGAGCAGGATTTTGAGATTTGAGAGCTGTCAGTACATCTGTAGACAAATCACCTGTGGCGACTTGTCCATAAGCAAGTTGAGCCTTCAAAATACCTGCCTTGGTCTGCATATCGTATAAACCATTAAGATCCGCATCATAAAAGCCTCGTTCCTTGAGTAATGTTTGGATTGCTAAGACATCTTCAGTAGTCGGCAATCTGGGAAAAGCAGGCTGAGTGAGGGGAAGATTGTTGCCACCAGCTAATAGGGCGCGAATAGTCAAAGGACCTACAAAGCCATCTTGAGCTAAGGCATAAGCTTTTTGCGCTCTCAATATGGCGTTAGTTGTAGTTTGCCCCAACTGTCCATCGATTTCACCTTGATAAAATCCCCTTCGTTTCAGTAGCATTTGCAAATTGCCAATCTCACTTATCGCTGGCTGTTGAAAGTTGCTGGCTGGAGGGTTATTTGACCGCACAATCACAATTGTTTGGTTTTGTGTCTGGCTTACCCGATCGCTACTAGTCGGGTTACCTATAGGTTGATTTTGTGGCTGAGGTGCTAAAGGCTTACTCACAGATGAGTTTCGCAACAAAGCCAAGGTTTGTTCCCCCGGAATACCATCGGCAACTAGATTGGGTTGAGTTCTTTGAAAGTCAATCACGGCTTGCTTGGTATAGCGACCATAGACCCCATCAATTGCACCTACGGCAAACCCACGCTGGGCTAGCAATGTCTGGACTTCCAACATATAGCTGGTGTTGCAAAGATACAAATTGTTACACCAAGGTGCAACATTCACCGATGGCTCTAGTACATGGGTTGCCATCGCAGGGGCTAAATTCCAGAGTAATCCACTGAAGCTAAAGGCGATCGCGGATAGTAAAGAGGCTTGCTGTTTAATCGCGATGAAATTCCAGTCAAACTTATTTACCTGCTCTTTGTCAGCACAAAGCTCGTCACAAGTAATCAGATGCTGATCTGTTGTCCCTTGATTGGCTTGTTCATATGCCCATGCATCATATATGTATGCTGCAAGTTCCATAACGGCTACCAAATGATTGCGGTCTAACTTATTTTAAACGATTTTTTCTGGTTTTTTACGTCAAAAAATGTATACATTTTTTTTACAGCGCTTTGCGCTCAAAACCAAATCAAGAAAAAAATTTAAAAGCGTTGCTTCTCAACGCTTTTAAATTTTTTTCTTGTAGCTCGTTAGCAAGCAAAAAAATAGAATGGGGCGCTTAGCGCCCCATTCTATTTTTTATCGTAATCATTGGAAATTTCAGCAGCGATTGGTTGTTTTTTATGGATATCTGCATCGTACTTAATTCCTATTTGCACCACATTGTCCTGTTTCTGTTCTGAACGCGATCGCTCAATTCCCCTGCGCCTTTCTGAAGTCCTTACTTCACTAGTATCTTCAGTCACTACTTCATAGAGAATTGCTTGTTTATTTGCCTCAGTGCCGCGCCGCAACACCCGCCCCAAACGCTGAATATATTCTCTGGCTGAACCTGTACCTGATAGGAGGATGGCAATTCGCGCATCAGGTACATCCACACCTTCATTTAAAACATGGGAAGCAACTAGAGTTTTATATTTACCCTCACGAAAGAAAGTTAGAATTTCGTGGCGTTCCTTCACGGGAGTTTGGTGAGTAAGGGCTGGAATTAGTAAATCCTGCGAGATGCGATAAACCGTAGCGTTGTCATTGGTAAAAATCAGAATCCGTTCGCCGAAATGTTGAGCCAGTAAATCTGACAAGACTCGTAATTTTGATTCTGTTCCTAAAGATAATTCCTTCGATTCACGGTGGGCGAGCATTGCTCTTCGACCTGCCTGCGATCGCGCACTTGCTTGGACAAATCTTTGCCAACCTTCGAGACTACCGAGGGAAATTTTTGATTCCTTTAAAAACTGGTTCCGACTTTGAATTAAAGAATCATAGCGATCGCGTTCTTTTTCTGAAAGAGAAACTTTAATCTGCACGATTTTATGTTCGGCTAAAGCTTGCCCTGCTAAGTCTTCAGCAGATTTGCGGTAGACTTCTTCACCGATGAGAAGTTCTAAATCGGCATGTTTGCCATCACTACGTTCAGGTGTAGCGGTTAATCCGAGGCGATAGGGCGCGATCGCATATTCCGCAATCACGCGATTAAAGTCAGTGGGTAAATGGTGGCATTCATCAAACACGATCAAGCCGTAGAGATTGCCTAAAGCTTCCGCTTGAATCGCGGCACTGTCATAGGTTGAAACGAGAATTGCTGTGCGATCGCGGGAACCACCGCCCAATAAACCAATCTCCACATCAGGAAACGCCGCCAATAAATGGGCATACCACTGATGCATCAGATCGAGGGTTGGCACAATAACCAAGGTGCTGCGATTGGTGACTTGCATCGCTAACTGGGCTAGATAAGTTTTACCCGCAGCAGTCGGTAAAACCACCACACCACATTTCCCGACTCGCTGCCATGCTGCTAGAGCTTCACTCTGATGTGGATAGGGTTCCATTTTGGTGTGAGAAATCAAGTTAATTTCTTGATATCCCCGTGACTTATCTTCGATGGCAATGCCTTCTGAGCGTAGAGTCAAAATCAACTCACGATAACGATTAGCAGGGATGCGAAACTTCTCAATGCGATCGTCCCATGTTGCAAATTCAATCCATGATTTACCTTTAGGTGGTGGATGGAGAATTAAGGTTCCGCGATCGTAGGTTAGCTGGGAAATACGGGGCATATCTAGTACAAATTAAATAATCTTATATACAGACTTTGCAAAAATCCGCAAAAATCTTTTAAATAGTAAGGAACTAATTAAAAAAAAATTCGTCTTTCGCAGAAGTGTGCCTTTGTACCTAAATACAGTGATCATGTGAGGATTGTAAATGTTTATGCTCAAATCCAGATCTAGTAACTCGATCAATTTAGTTGCACTTACAGCAACAACGATCGCATCAACATTGATGGCTAGCGCTTTGCATCCCAACTATGCTCAAGCTGAAGTTCAAAAGGAATCCGCGATCGCTACAAAGGAATCTGAACTAGTTCGGTCAATTGGCAATGATCCAATGATCATACCTGCCATTACAGTCAATCAATCACAGACATTACAAGTTTCCAACAATCCTAGTACTGATTCAGAAATTATTCGGGCAATTAATACTGAATTAGGTCAATCAAAACCTGTCAAAACCAGCGATCGCGCGAAACTAAGTCTTAATGCTCAGGGGGTTACTTCAGTTTCGCAACTAAGTGATGTTAAACCTACAGACTGGGCTTTCACAGCATTACAATCCCTCGTTGAGCGCTATGGTTGCATCGCAGGCTATCCAGACAGTACCTTTCGCGGTAGACAAGCTACTAGTCGTTATGAATTTGCCGCTGGGTTAAATGCTTGTCTCGATAAAATCAACGAAATCATCTCCGCAGGACTAGCCGACAAGGTTGGTTCGGACGATATCATCTCGTTGAAAAAGCTACAAGAAGAATTTGCCACAGAACTTGCTACATTACGCGGTCGAGTTGATGCTCTCGACGCTAAAACCACCAAACTTGAAGCTCAGCAATTCTCGACTACAACAAAGCTATTTGGTCAAGCTATTTTTGGACTGCAAAGCCGTTTGCCAAATACGGGCAGTCTCACTCCTAGAGATGGTACACGCAACACCGTCGATGATGCGACTAATCTTACCTTTGGCTATAACCTGCAACTCAGCCTAGTCACCCAGTTTGACAATCGCAGTCTTTTGTTAACAGGTATCCAAGCAGGCAATGCTTCCACCGCTTCGACACTTTTTGCCAACAATAACTTTCTAACCAATTCTTATACTCGCCTTGGATATGAGTTGGATACAGGTAATTCACTGCAATTGAGTGATTTGTCCTATCGCTTTTTAGTGGGCGATAACCTTGCAGTGATCGTAGGTGCAGCAGGGGTTGCTCCATCAAGTGTATTTCGTGGCCCGAACCGTTATGAAAGCGCGGGTCAAGGTGCGCTCTCTGCCTTTGCTCAACGCAACCCCATCCTCAACTTTCCAGGGCAAGCTGGTATTGGTTTTGACTGGCAAATCAGCGATAACATCAGCTTGCAAGGCGTTTATGCGGCAGCATTAGCTTCAGACCCCAACAATGGTTTAACAGGTGGGCCTTTTACCGCAGGTGTGCAACTGGCGCTTACTCCCAGTGATGCCATTGATCTCGCACTTTATTACCTTAATTCCTATACCACCAACGCCAGCTTAAATACAGGCATTGGCGATAACTTGCTTGGTCCGATCGCAGGGCGTTTCTCCACTAATGCCTTTGGTGGTACGGCAACATGGAGAATCTCTCCTCAAATTACTTTAGGTGGATGGGCTGGCTACACTACATCGGCTACTAGAGATGCAGGACTCGGTGGTTCAGTTGACACATTTAATTGGATGGCGTTTTTAAACTTCCCCGACTTATTTGCTGAAGGTAACTTGGGCGGTATCTACGTGGGACAGCCTCCCAAGATTACCAGCAGTAACCTTACTTCTGGAGGAGTACCTGCGTTTAACATTCCTAGTGCGATCGGTTTGTCTGGTGTTGCCCCAGGAGACTTTGGTGGTCAGCCTGCCTCAACCACTCATTTAGAGTTGTTTTATCGGATGAGTCTAAATGACAATATTAGTATTACCCCAGGGGTGCTATTTATTTTTAATCCTGTACAAACTTCGGGCAGTGATACTATTACCGTCGGCGCTATTCGCACAACTTTCACATTTTAGGCGAATTATAACAATTCATAAAAGTGTGGTCACACTTTGTGAATTAAAAAACAAAGTCAGTAAGTAATATCAAAGTACAAAATGGCTAAGCCATTTTGTACTTTGATATTACTTACTGCAATTACCGATCAAACGAACCACACGAAAAAAATTGAAAGCGTTGCAAAGCAACGCTTTCAATTTTTTTCCTTGGTTTGGGGTTGAGCGCAAAGCGCTGTAGATATTCCCTTCCTAAATAAACGTCAGTTCGACGAAAGCAGAAAATGGTAAGAATCGCTAAGCGATTCTTACCATTTTCTGCCATTTGCGGCGTGCGAAGCACGCCGCAAATGGCTATATCGATAAGAATTAGTGATGTGGCGCAAAGCGTCGCACCACTAATTCTATGGATAGCTATAGCAATGTAAGTTTTGCTTAGGACATAAAACCAAAAAGATGAGTGTCGGCGCTTTGCGCCGCTACTCATCTTTTTGGTTTTGATTTGTCCTATCTATCTCTTGCATTGCTATAGATTTATATAAAGGAAGAGCAATTGATAGGCTATATTTTGGCATACCATTCTTCGGAGTTACGTCAATGTTTTATGGTTTGTAGTTTTGCCCGATCGCAATTTCATAGGTCTTCAAATACAGTCCAAATCTAGCGATCGCCACATTACTAATAGAAGTAACTTGATCAAAATGGGCGATCGCTTCATCGGTAAGGGGATACCATTGGTCAGAAATTAAAATGGCATTTTTACCCTTCTGTTGTGCTGCATTCTCTAGATTCCAAATTGTAAATTGACTAATCCGCTTAGATATAGCCGTCACATCAGGATTTCCCATCTCATAGGCAAGTGCTGCTGCCGAACGATAATCAGAAGTAATTAACAAAGGCTTTTCTGGCAAAGTATTGCTGATTTTCTGTACTTCAGCAGCCACCTCCTGCCATCCGTAAATCATCCTGCCATCTTGATCGCCATCCTTCCCAAATATGGCACTCACTGGGAATATACAGGAATTCCACACAAATAAAATTGCGAATAATATTCCAAAGACTTCTGCTCCATAAAAAATTTGCAAATTCTCCCCCCCTCTCCCTTTGGGAGAGGGGGCAGGGGGGTGAGGGCAATCTGCTAAAGCTAAAGGCAACAATGGAAATAACAATAAATAAGCATGAATATTCCAATAATAGAGCGCCGTAGAAAACAGCGACACTACCATCAATAAACCTGTAGAAGTGATAAATGTCCAAAACGCTACTCTTTTGTATAGCCCATTTGCCTTGCGAAAGCCTCGCCAGAGCAACCATGCTAAAAATGGTGAAAGCATTAATAGGGAAATACCAATGAAGCCCAGTGGTTCTAACAATCGCATAATCACAGTTCCACTATCGACACTCCGATTTGCATAGAAACGGAAAGACACAAAATTATTGCTGTAGTTCCAATAAAACACAGGCAGAAATCCGATCGCACTAATACCAACACATAACCACAAGCGGATATCTTTAAATAATCTTCTTAATTGTGAATCTGAAGCGATCGCTGCTAATAAGCCCAATGTCATAAACAGCGAATTATATTTAGTGATATGGGCTAGAGAGAGGGCGATCGCACTGCCATATAGTCGCCAACTTGATCCTTTGCCATTGATTAAATATTCATCAAGAAAGCGAATGCATAGATATGCACCAACAAGACTAAGAACGATCGCTAAATGGTCATGCCATGCCAAGGAAAGCATCATGTTATACAAAGGTGAAGCCATGACTGCGAGAACCACCCACCAAATATAACGACTGACTCTTTCTTGATAAAGATATTGGAGAATGCAGTAATAGGTATAAAAGAAGACGCTGCTAGTAACGAGATTTAGCGATCGCAAGGTGAGCAGAGATTTACCGAACCATGCAGTTATCCATCCCTGTAACCATGCCTGCAACGGTGGATGATCGTAGTAGGAAAAGTCTAAATGCTGCCCCCATAGCCAATAGTAAGCTTCATCAGGATTTGGTGGGGCAAATAGCCAAAAGATGCATCGCAATCCAATCAATAACAGCAAAAATATTGGTAGATAAAAGCTCATTAGTCTTTAGCGGCTTTACTTTGATAACTGATAGGTTTAGATCTCCGACTTTTTTTGTGCGAGCAAGGATAGTTTGTGCATTTACAGAAAAAGTCGGAGATCTTGGCTACCTACTAATTGCGCTTGTTTACTCACCAACTTACTTGATAAATTTTGCGTCAAGGGGAGGACGATCGCGTTTAACTTGACGCGAATTTTTAGATTTCATATTTGGGCGATCGCCATAGGGAACGGTATCAGGATCATCGTCTTCATATTCTTCCTCTTCATCATCATCTTCATACTCCTCTTCCTCCTCTTCATATTCTTCATCCTCATAATCATCTTCAACAATTTCTTCTTTGTACTGAGATGGATTGGCTTTAACCTGTTCTTTGCTCTCTTTACCAGAGCCAGAGGCAATCACAGCCCGACGAATTAAGAGATTATGCCGCCATGAAGCGATCGCATTAATCACAAATGCTAGAAAACCGCCACCAACAAATGCAGCTAACATGGCAAAACTCAGGGGAATCGCAATCGTCTTTTGACCTAAAAAGAAAATCTGCACCGCAGGCTGTAAATTTTGGACAAAGATAGCTGCAAGTAAGGTTATCGTAATCCCTAAGACTACGAGTTGCGCGATCATGATCGCACCTGAAGATTTCTTGTTAACAGCATTTGCGGTTTCAGAAAAACGCGATCTCGTCATAGTTCAGCATCTCCTGTGACCATATTAGAAGGAATTCTACCCTGCCAGCGCTGGATTAAATCTGCATCAATATCCAGTTGATCGAGCGCTCTCGCAATCACAAAATCCACCAAATCATTGATCGTCTGCGGGTTGTGATACCAAGCAGGAATCGCTGGGACAATTCTCGCCCCAGCTTCCGCTAAAGCGGTGAGATTTCGCAAATGGATCAAGCTTAATGGCGTTTCACGCGGTACGATTACCAATCTTCGTCCTTCTTTGAGATGGACATCCGCAGCCCGCTCTAACAAATCAGAACTTAATCCATGAGCAATCTTCGCCACCGTTGCCATACTGCAAGGAATTACCAGCATTCCCAATGTCCGAAATGAACCACTAGCGATCGTCGCCCCCACATCGGCAAATTGATGACAAGTTAGTTTGCCATCATGTGTCTCACTGCGATCGCGCCAAAACTGTTCTTGCGATCGCAAATTACTTGGCATGGCAATATTATTTTCCGATTGCCACACCATCATCGCCGCCTTAGAAGCCACCAGATCGACGTTGTAATGATTATTTAATAAAAATTTGAGCGATCGCACGGCATAAATCATGCCAGATGCCCCAGAAACCCCTAATACAATCGCTTTTTTAATCTCTTTGTTATTTTGCATTCAATATCTAAATTCAGCATTTAATTCAGCACATTAGCTCAATCATAGCTCTGTTTGTTAAGCTTAAAGTTATATATAGCAATCCTAAATAGGTTGTGAGAGTGCGCCCCTTCGGGGCGAACTCTCACAACCCTCCAAATCTTACAAATCATTTAGGATCGCTATAGCTGTCGCCAGTTATCAAAGTAGAAAGTGGCGGTGCTTTGCGCCATCACTGCTCTGGGTTTAATATAGGCTGATACTATAGCAATTAGCCTGACAATAAATATGTTGTGATCAAGCAAATTATTGGTGAAGCAAAGTTCTGTAACTTGGTAAGTAACTATGTTAGTAGGCAAAACATTAAAGAATCGGTATAAAATCCTCACAGTTTTAGGGAGTGGGGGATTTGGTGATACCTACTTAGCACAAGATATAGACTTACCAGGACACCCCACCTGTGTGGTTAAGCAACTCAAGCCTAAGGACACCAATCCCAATGTTTTGCCGATCGCCAAAGGTTTATTTGATCGGGAAGCGGAATATCTATATAAATTGGGAAATGCTCATCCCCAAATTCCGAATCTATTTGCTCATTTTGAAGAGAACAATGAGTTTTTTTTGGTGCAAGAATTTGTGGAAGGGCATAGCCTTGCCGAAGAAATTCCCATCGGTCAACGATTATCAGAGATTGCTACAACTACTCTATTACTGGAGATTTTAGAAGTTCTCGCCTTTGTTCATCAAAATAATATTATCCATCGTGATATCAAACTCACCAACATTATGCGCCGTCGGCAAGATGGCAAAATTGTTCTCATTGACTTTGGCGCAGTTAAAGACATCAGTGCATTAAAAACTGACTCCCAAGGTCATACCGATGTTACTGTTAGCATTGGCTCCCCTGGATATATGCCAAGCGAGCAAGCTAGGGGGAAACCTCGCCTCAGTAGTGATGTTTATGCTGTCGGTATGATTGGCATCCAAGCTCTTACGGGTATTGCACCTGATAGCTTGCAAGAAGACGCAAATACAGGCGAAATCCTGTGGCGCGATCGCGCAGATGTTAGTAATGCTTTTGCCGAAGTACTCCAAAAAATGGTGTTTTCCCATTTTAGTCAGCGCTATAAATCAGCGATCGATGCTTTACAGGCAATGCAATCTCTTTGTGCAACTAACATTAGTAATAGTAATAATATTGCTCCAACTGAAGCGATCGTCTATCCATTATTCAACACAGATTCATCGCCAACTATAGTTACCAATACAGGTAGAGAGACTGCGCCTGCATCTGCACCAACAACCCCACAGGCCCATATCCCAACAGCACCACAAAATCCTGCCACAACGCCCCATGTCACAGTCTCCGCTCCTAATCCAGTATTCTCGAAGTTTCAACCATTTCTATGGATTGTCTTGACTGGAGTAATATCAGTTTCAGCGGCGATCGCTACATCGATGCTGTTACCTAAATTAACTAATCAAACTGGTAATAATCCCCAACCCAACGCTACACAAACACCAATTAATTCTAGTATCCCCCCCAGTGTTTCTCCCGGCGTTTCTCCCAGTCCTGATGAAATACTAGAGTCAGAGATAGAAGAGAAAAACACCCCAGAGTCACCTTCTACAATCTCAACTACTAATACCGCTATGCCAAGTTTTGGGGCGATCGCTCGTTCCCCCTCAACCCAAGACAAAGGCTACTCTTGGAACTATACTTCTCAAATGGATGCTGAAGCAAGAGCTTTGAGCGAATGCGAAAGTAATTCTAGCTCAGGGGATTGCAAAATACTAGTCTGGGCGCGGAATGCCTGTATGTCTCTAGCCGAGGGTTCTAATGGAGCCGCAGGTTCAGGCTGGTCAACGGATATGATAGAAGCGGAAAATACGGCAAAACAAGTTTGTCAGCAATATCAAGGTATTAATTGTAAAATCACCCGCACAATTTGTCTGCCAGTCCGACAGTAAACTTACAGCGCTTTGCGCTGTAACGAGAGTTCGATATAGCCATTTGCGGCGTGCGAAGCACGACTCAAATGGCGAAAAAAAATGGTAAGAATCGCTAAGCGATTCTTACCATTTTTCGCTTTTGTCGAACTGACGTTGCTTTACTACATACTGCATTTTCGATGGTGCGGGGCGCAAATAGCCCTACATCATAGCCTTAACCAAATGACCTTGAGCATCTTGTAACAATTGCTCGGCAGTAGCCATATCTAAATTTTTCCAATGCATTAGTAAAGCTAATTTCACTCGCCTACCCGATCTCTCTAGCAATTGGGCGGCATCCTCTCGACTGCTCGATGTGAGATCGCGAATAATCCGAATGGCGCGATCTTCAAGCTTACTATTGGTGACAGACACATCGATCATCCGATTGCCATAAACTTTACCAAGCTGCACCATCACACCTGTCGAGATTGTATTTAGTACAAGTTTTGTAGCTGTCCCAGCCTTCAATCTAGTTGATCCTGTTAAAACTTCGGCTCCTACTAAAGGACGGATCTCGATATCGTATTGTCTAGGAAATTGGTCGGGTGGCACGCAGCAAAAAAAGATCGTTTTCGCTCCTCGATACTTGGCTTCCTTGAGCGCTCCATGAACATAGGGCGTGGTTCCACCTGCGGTAATTCCAAAGACAACATCAAGATCGCATATATTTCTTTCGGCGATCGCATCTGCACCGTCATCTTCGCGATCTTCGAGGGCTTCGGAACTACGTACCATGGCCTTCATCCCACCCGCCAAGATACCTTGAATCAATTCAGGATCACTACAAAAAGTGGGTGGACATTCGGCTGCATCTAGCACACCGAGCCGACCACTCGTACCAGCACCAACATAAAACAATCGACCACCATTAGAGATCGCCTCAGCAATCGTCGTAATCGCGGCGGCGATCGCTTCTTTTTCGATGCCAACCGCAACAACAGCTTTAGCATCTTCTTGGTTAAACAGTTCGACAATTTCTAAAGCACTGAGTCGATCCAAATTCTGGCTGTGGGGATTTGCTTGCTCGGTCAACAAATAACCGCGATCGCCATTACTTGCTGCAATATCTATGGGGTTATTCACTGTCCAAACTCAACTCTTGCTTTTTCGACAATTTCTGCGGTAATCGTATCACTACCTGCGGCTTGAGCGAGTTGTTCAATTCTCTGACGTGCCTGTGATCTTACGAAGTAGGGAATATTTTTGTACTTGACTTTTGCTTCGGCAGTCCAAGGTAAGCCCTCAAAATAATCAGGATTTTGCATGGTCTTGTTGATAATTAGCAATCGCTAGTATGCCATCACCTTAGTTTTCAGCAAAACTTGCTTCGTGTAGATTTACAATTATGCTTTAAAACCGAAAAGCTCATCCACAGCAATTGGCTTTAGCAAAAAAGACTTGCAAAGTCAGTCTCTTTTGCTAAAGCCAATTGCCAATCAAGGCAAATGAAGACCAATAGTAGGGATGTTTTAGATCAACGCCTCTGGTATCAACTTGGAATGGAATATTGGGAAATCCTTTGATACCAAGGATTTGGTTATTCTTAATCGTTACTTCGCCACGTAAGAATGCTAATTGAGCCTCTTGTAGGGCTATAGCTTTGCTGGGGGCTGTGGGCAATCCACGATAAAAACGAATCATTAGGGGAGCCGTACCTGCATCACTGACTGTCCAAAGCGAAGCTAAGACACTCTTCGCACCCGAATCTACTGCTAAACCTGCTAAGCCTAGATTTTGCCCCACTGCGGTTTCACAGGCACTAAGGGTCAATAAATCCGTCACTAGATTCATCTTCGAGATTTGATTCATTTGTAAGCGATCGCCCCAAAATTGAATAAAAGACTCCTCTTGAGATTGTTTAACAAATTTGGCATGGGTGGCAAGGTGGATAATTCCAAAATTTTGACTGCTAGTTTGTGATCGCAAATTGTCCTTAGTAAATGCGCTATTCATAAAGTTTTTGCCAACTAGCACCCGAGAAGAAATCGTCTCAACTTCTATTTTGGCAGCAGGTAAAGGCGACAATCCTTCGATGGATTCAGATAGCCCCATGGCTAAGATTTGTGGGGTTTGAGAGCGATCGGGACGGTTTGGTTCCGTTAACTGCCAAGATGGAATCGTTGTGACTGCATATTTCTCAATCAGATAACGCTTGCCATCATGGAAGGCGGCTGGCGGCACGACGCGCAAATTACCATTCATCACAAATACAAGGGTTTTGACTTGAGCTTTTTCTAGCTCAGATTCCATTGGGCGCACCACCCAGTCATAAAGTTGCTGTGATTGTGTTAAGAAATCTTCGGAACTGGTATCGCGCAAATTATTGCGAAAATCAATGATTACGCGATCAACTTCTTCGGTGGTAGTGTTATAGGCTACCTTCCGAAAAGGCTTACCGCTATTTTGATTGTTCTGAGAAATCGGTATTCCCATTTTCTCATCTAAGGACTTAGCACCAATCCGAGTACGTGAGAATATTCCCGCAGGTTTATTAGGAGTAGAAGGTGGTACGCCAATTAACTCTAAACCCCCCCTAGAAGTGGTGACATAAATTAGCGCTGTCGGGCTGCCTGTCAATTTAGAAATTCTCTCCACTTCTGATGCATAGCAGTCATTACTGTCGGTGTGAAGCGATCGCAGACGTTTGCGTAAATAAGCCTCTAGTTCGGCACTATATCCTTTTTCGAGGGCATTACAAGCTTCGGGCAATTGATTTTGAAAAGCATATTGCCTTGCTAAGAGAAAGTATAGTCGCCCGATTTGTCCGCGAATTTCGGCAATATCAGGAGATAGATCCACCTGTTGTTGATCGCTATTGCCAGAACGAGTTAAGGAATTAATTAGATTTAAGATTATAAAAGGATTGAGTCCGTTACTCGAAGGCGTTCGTGAGTCATTAGGATTACGACTGTCATTATCATTATTAAACTGACTATTATTAAACTGACTATTATTAAACTGACTATTATTAAACTGTGGTGTTAGATCTGAAGTCTGCGATCGCGCAGATTTGGGAGCATTCAACGATAGCATCGCAAATGTTAAGGAAAGAAACCATAACAGAAAATATCTCATATGAGTTTGCTCCTAAATTTCCTTGGGGTTCTCTGAAGTAATTTTAGTAACGTGGCGAAGCTACGTTAGGGATTTGCAAGAAAATATGATGCCAATCCAGATTTTCCATAATCAGTGGGGCGGCGGAGCCGCCCCACTGATTATGGTTTTATATTTTGTATCTTATTAAGTCGCAAGTCCCTTACTAAAATTACTTCTATACTAAGGGATAAGTCAGAAATTTATGGGAATGTTGCTATCTATCATTGACAGCAATCCGCAGAAAAAGCAGTTAAAGGCTTTCTGGTTTTACACAACCAAAATTTCCCTAAAACCCATAATATAACGTCAGTTCGACGAAAGCGAAAAATGGTAAGAATCGCTAAGCAATTCTTACCGTTTTTCGCCATTTGCGGCGTGCTTCGCACGCCGCAAATGGCTATATCGAACTCACGTTATTTTAACGTCAGTTCGATGAATTTTGATGGCTGTCGTCCTTGCCTAGTAAAGATTACAAGGAATCGTGTTGTATAAAAGTGTTCAAACCTGTTGAGAATGGAGTCAATAAATCACAGATTTGCAGTCTATTGACTTTATTTTCAATAATAATTTGGATTTGCTTGTATGCTTAGATCCCAAGACTATTGATTTATAAAGATTCTGAGGTCTAAAGTTCGTCGAACTCACGTTATTTTATTTGCTGCTGAACCAACCATCGGACAATGCAAACAGCGCTTTGCGTCTAAACCCAAACCAAGAAAATTCTTAAAAGTGTTGCAAAGCAACGCTTTTAAGAATTTTCTTGTGGCTCGTTTGATCGGTAATTGCTGGAAATTGTAAGCCTGAGTAGTTACTAGAGAATGACTATTTGATTGGTGGTAGCTGACTTTTCGGCAGCATTAGCAACCGCAAGGGAATGCAGAATACTCTCATGGTTAGTGTAGAGTGGCGTACCTGTAAACAGATGCGAGAGAACATTTTCGGTATCCTTCTTAAATAAACCTCGCGTTGTTCCTGCATCAAGTTCCATTTCTCCATCTGCTGTAATTAATTTCCCCTTGTCACCAGAAAAAATTAGCGCTCCTTGACTACCCTGCAACTCCATAACCCTTTCTGGTTGCCAAAAGTCTTCACCTTTACTATAGCTAACATCAGCCAAAACTCCATTCTCAAATTGAAGTTGGGCATTACAGACACAGGAAGTAAAATGATGTGGTAAATGATCACCCCTATAGCGCAACTGACAAGATACAGCCCTCACCTTCCCAAACAGAACTATTATTCGATTCAGTCGTGAAACTGCCGCAGTTAGGGGAAATCCAAATAAATCTGGTTTGTATGTCCATTTGTCTGGGACAGGACGCTGTGGACTTTTAGTGGAATATCGAGCATAAAAAGGCTTACCAACTTTAGCTAGATGCTCCATTACTAGTTGATGTACACCGCCCAATAGTTCAATATGTTCGACATGGAGCATTAAATTTTGCTGCTGGGCAAGTTTTACTAATTCCTCAGCTTCAGCCAGATTAAAAGAAAGAGGATATTCGACAATCACATGCTTGCCCGATCGCAGGGCTTGTCCCACTACAGCCCCATGATCGCGATTGACATTACAGATTACTACTAAGTCAATATCAGGACGCACAACTAGTTCTGACCAATATTGATGCACATTGGAAATCGCAAATTCTTGGGCGATCTCCTGTGTTTTTTCGGGATTACCTGCGATCGCCATCAGCGTAATGCGTGGATCTTGACTGAAGATTTCAGCGCGTAATTTGGCAACAAAGCCAGACCCAACAATACCAACTCGCAAAGGTTGATGAGAGATCGCGTAACTAGTCATGATTTGGAAGTTCTCTAATTATGTAAATACATAATAAAGGCGGCGCGATGCACCGCTTTTATTTTTTCACTTTATAAAAAAAGGCAGCGCATCGCGCCACCTTTTTTTATTTGAGGCGATGCAGTTTAGACGGTGGCAATAGTTTGCGCTCTGGGGCAACTTTTTGCCTTGGCGATCGCACATAAAAGATTTTGCGTCCTGTCGTCTCATTCACCCAACGGGCAAAGCGACTCCACACTTTTTCAGATAAGTATTTCTGAGCAACGATCGCTAAACCAATAACGACAGCGATCGGAAATACTGAATCAAAGGGATTTCCATCGCGGCTACCCACAAATAGCATCACAACTGCGGAAATCAGTGCAGAGATCAGTAAAAATTGAAATTTAGACATATATTTCCTGAATTATGCGTTTATTGGGGATTGGCTTTTAGCTTTTAGCTTTTAGCTTTTAGCTTTTAGCTTTTAGCTTTTAGCTTTTAGCTTTTAGCTTTTAGCTTTTAGCTTTTAGCTTTTAGCTTTTAGCTTTTAGCTTTTAGCTTTTAGCTTTTAGCTTTTAGCTTTTAGCTTT
>NZ_JAYGIF010000009.1:0-103660 GCF_034931345.1 Pseudanabaena sp. CCNP1317
ATATTTACAAGCATTTATGTGTGAGAATATTAGCTACTTACATTGGTTTAGGAGGATAGTGATTTTAAGCTGAAATCACTATTTTGATAGGTGTAGTGTATCCATTTTTGGTGTTTCTTCACTTTTGATTCAACACTTCTGGTCTTAAACTATTTAACTACGACTAAATTTATTTGTCAATAGTCATTTGATAAATAAATTTACCGAATTATTATTTTATTATGATTCACTAATTTACAGCTTTTTAATGTGCTGGGCGATCTCATTACTTTGATACTGGATTAACCTCAAAGAATAACTCATGGCGATAGAAACAAACATTGAACTCAGTAAAAAAGTTCACATGTCCAAGAATTACAGGTGAATCGTTTGATTGAGTCCAAGCAAAAGCGAATAAGGTGCTTGAGAAATTTCCAACAGTACCAGACAAAACTAAACCTTTTGCTTCACTGCGAGAAAGATTGTCACTTAATGGAATTATTACTGTTTGCTCTTCCCAAATTGCTCCTAACTATAAGCCAATATCATAAGGTAATACGTTTACACTTGCCCCAGTGTCCAATAAAGCCACCACTTCTACAGATTGACTGCCATTAGTAAGCCGCAAAGGTAAATAGGGCATAACGACCGATCGCCCAGAGCTATCAACTTTCTCTGTAAAATTAAAACGCTCTCCATTAAGCATTTGCTTTTACCTTCGCATCTCTCAACAGATCTGACAATGCTGTGACCGCTTGAGTATCTGCTTGAGGCGACCATACGACTGCATGAGTTGAGGCTAATTGATTGAGTAGATTTTGTTCTGGATTAACCCGTGGTGTTTCCAAATTACAACCTTCTTCTTTAGCTACAGCCAGCAAAAGAAAATGGATTAACCGTAGTTTATCCTCATGGGTTAATTGGCTAACAGTTGGTAAAAGCTCAGTGAGAGGCATAATTACGAGTAGGTTAGGTTGATCTTAGATAATGCTGGTGATTGTTTCTGTGTTTTACCTAAGTTATTTAGATTGTACGATATCTAGCCAAGCGATCGCTATGCACGAAGACCTGACGCTCTATAACATCCAAAGATTGTCCTAATTACAAGATTGCGATCGCCGAAAGCTTGCATATAGCGGTTTTCAAATGAGCGTGGTGCGAGCGTCACATTCGTAAAACCAGCCAAAGAAGTGCGATCGCTTTGGTCAGTATTTTATAATTGCCAATTCATGATCATGAATTTTCCTGAAAAGTAAAATGGAAACTTGTACCTATAGAACAGGATAAATCTAAATTAGCTCTCAATTGTTGTGCTAAAATCCTCACTAACCTGAGTCCAAGAGAAGTAGTTCCATTAAAGTCAACATTTTTAGGGATTCCTATACCATTATCTCGAATCACCAAATGTAAATTGCGCGATTCAGTAGATTCGTATAAACTCACCTCAATCACCCCTGTCATACTATTTGGGAATGCGTACTTGAACGCATTCGTCAATAACTCATTGACGATTAATCCCATCGAAATTGCTGTATCAATATTAAGTAAAGTTGGCTTAAGATCTAGCTTTAATTCAACTTGGCTAGCATTAAAACTTGTAGAACTATAAAGATTGACAACTAAACGTTGGAGATATTCACAAAAATCAACCTTGTCCACATCCTGAGATTGATATAACTGCTCATGAATCAGGGACATTGTATGAATCCGCCGTTGACTGTCTGAAATTGCTTTTAGAGCTTCAGTGTCACTAATATAGCGAGCTTGCATTGACAGTAAACTATCAACTACGCTCAGATTATTTTTAACTCGATGGTGAACTTCTCTTAATAAAACCTCTTTCTCGGCGAGTGAAGAATGGAGCTTAGTTTCTGCTTCTTTCAGTTCTGTAATATCAGAGGCTGCTCCAATTATTTGCTTAACCGTGCCATCAGAATTCCGTAAAAATACGGTTTCTTGGCTGTAAAACCATTTCCATCTACCATGAACATCGCGCATCCGATATTCCACAAAGAATAAATCTTCTGATTTTTGATAGCGTACATGATCATGGTGTTCCCTTACTTTCACGAAGTCATCAGGATGCACGATGTTTTGCAGCATAGACTCGCCCATAGACTGAATCTCTGATAAGGAGTAGCCAAGAATATGAGTAATTGCCTGATTGCAATAAATATTCTGTTTTTCTTCTACATCATAAATATAGAGAATATTTGGAATTGTATCGTTAATTCGTTGTATAAACTGCTGGCTCTCTTTAAGAGCTTGTTCTGCTTGCTTGCGAGTTAGCGCGATCGCAATATAAGTAACTATTGTCTGTGTTAATTGGACTTCTTCTTCAGTGAACTGTCTGGGTGCATCAAAATACGCGGCAATATCACCTAAATGCCTATGTTCGTAATCTAATGGAAATACGGCGATCGCGCCAATACCCTCGTCTTGACAGATACTCTGTAATTTGCGATCGCTAGGCAGGATCGCGCAGTAAGGAAAAAACCGAAATCTTGATTCGACTTGATGCGATGCATCTTCAAAAAAAACCTCGATCGCTTGTTTGTATGTTTGGCTAAGCCCTATGGATTCTTGATAAGTTAAATTATGATGAGAATTCGTGATGATCACCGCAGCTCTTGAAGTTCGTAGTGCATGACAGATTCCATTTAAGGCAACCTGATAAATTTCATTAACTGTTTGAGCTGCATTCAAAGCCGATACAAAGTCGTACATTAGCCTTAATCGATTAAGCTGCAAATTCAAACGATCTTCAGTTTTTTGTTGATCGGCAATTGTTTGTACTAATTGAAAGTTAACTTCTTTTAGTTCTGTTTTGAATCTAGCCACAGGTTTCACCTCCGACGATCGCATTCTTAATTCTTAAGCTTGGCGAACCACAACCAACTGCTAGCCCACTTTGTCCGCCTTTTCCGCAACCGCCCGACTCATCCCACAGAAAGTCATTGCCGATCGCCTCAATGTCCTGTAACGTCTCAAAGGCATTTCCTGAAAGAGTTACATCCTTGACAGGCTCAGCGATTTTGCCATTGCGAATCATCCATGCTTCCCCTGCGGTAAAGGTAAACATCTCGCCATTGGTCATGCCGCCTTGCCAGTTTTTGGCATACACACCCACAGGAATATCATTAAATAAGTCCGCCACAGGGGTTTTGCCACGACCAATCCAAGTATTAGTCATCCTCACTATGGGCGGATAGTGATAATCCAAACATCTAGCGTTTCCAGTTACTTGCTCACCCAACTTTCCTGCTGTCTCCCGCGAATGCAACCTACCAACTAATACACCATCGGCGATTAATTGAGTTGTTGTCGCAGGCACACCTTCATCATCATAAAGATAACTACCCCGATGCTCAGCCACTGCTGCACCATCAAAAATTTGTAAGTCTTTCGAGCCAAATCTTCTACCAATGCTCATCGTTTCTAACATATCGGGATTTTCGTAGAGCATATCTGCTTCTGAGAGATGTCCAAATGCTTCATGCACAAACAACCCTGCCAAAATTGGATCGATTACTACTGTATAAGTATTGCCTTGTACCGTCGGTAAGCCTAGGGCTGCAACAGCGCGTTGAGATGCACCAATCACCTGCTGTTCCAAATTTAGCAAATCCGCATAAGCACGCCTTGAGCCAAAGGTTTCTCTACCAGTTTGGACAGTATCACCATCTCTCGCGATCGCCGAACATCTTAACTCCCAATCAGCCCATTCCTGCTCGATCATTGCACCTTCTGATGTGGCAAATATCATTTGCTGTGTGCAGTCGCCATAGCGGACAGAGGTGCTAACTACCCGATCAGAAACCGATCGCAAAATATCTGTGTAGTGAGCGCATAAATTCTTTTTATCAATAAGTGCTATCTGATGGGGATTTTCCTGAATCAGTGATACTTTTGCTTGCACAGGTTCTACATCAGCTAAAACAGTTTCTTCATTACCCACCCATTTGGCGGCGGCGATCGCCTCTTGAAGTTTAGCTTCCAAATTATCCAAATTATTAAAACTCGCAAATCCCCAACCACCTCGATGGCAAGCTCTCACCTGTCCACCAATCGAGATACCCGTACTCAGAGTTTCAACTCTGCCACTGCGTAAAAAGATATCTGCTCCCTGCGATCGCTCTAGCCGAATCGCAAAAAAATCGACATGTGGTTTATATTTCTGCACTAAGCTCGAAATTTGATCTTTAACTTGCCATATGTCCATATATAAAGCTCACAGAAATGCCCTTGATGCATCTTACTGGAAATTATCACAATAAAAATATCATTTTAGTGGATAAATAATAGTTTCTACAGAAATATTCATTATTTTTGTCGGAGCCTAAAACCCAAATATGGTGGGGCGGCGCTTTGCACCGCCCCACCATATTTGGGTTTTAATTGGTTCTAACACAAGTGGCGATGAAAACCCTGAAATTGATTTCACGATAAGAATTGCAGAAATCAAAAAATGTAAATTGCCAACTGAGTACTTATGTGATATATATCTTAGCCTAAATTCCCTTAATGAATTGCACCTATGAATGCCACCGTAAATGCCATCGCGAATCCCTCCGAAAACATGACAGCCAATCTTCAGAAGGAAATCAATTTACTTAAGGTTGACTTAGAACAAAAGGATTTGCTAGTCCAACAGCTTTCTGAAGAGCTTTTTCGTCTGGTCAAAGGAAATACTGCCTTTCTGCCCAATGCTGAGGTGCATGAGCAGCATTCAGAAGAAATGCGTTGTTTGGCAGAAAAACTAGCGCTAGTCGAAAATCAATTAGCCTTGTCACAAGCACTCATCCAAGATCGCGATCGCGAAGCTTTAGAATTGCGTCACACTATCCAAGAAATGAGCGATCGCAATCGGATGCTTGAGCAAGTTGTACAGGAGTTGCCAAATATTTATCGGGCTAAGTTTGCTGAGCGGATTGTTCCCATCAAACAAAAGATTGAAGCTCTCCAAAAAGAAAATCGCCAATTGCATATTGAGCTACAAAGCCTGAGTTTCCGCCTTTCAGGTCGTACACGTCGTCCTACCACTCAACAACGCCTTGAGCTACCCAGAGTTATGCCTGCCTTGGGTTAATTTCAAACTGTCTCCTAGAAAGGGTTCGCGGCGCGAACCCTTTCTAGGAGACAAAACAGTAAAAGCCTCGCTTTGCGAGGCTTTTACTGTTTTGTCTTTTAAAATTTTGTAGATTATTCCGAACTCACGTTAACTAAAGGCGGCGCAAAGCGCCGCCTTTACTTGTTATGTCTGGTTAAGGCATACATCCCACCTAGCAAAAGCCATAACACCATACTCAGACGTGGTTCATAGAGTACTAAATCTAACCAACCTGACATCAAAAAGAGCATCACCCCAATCGTAACTACGACGATCATTCCTTCTGAGTCTTTGATTAGTGCTGATTTAAGTGATGTCCAGATTGTCCAGCCGATGATGCAGATAAATCCTAGCAGCGCAGGAATTCCTGCACCAACAGCGATCGCCAAAAACAAATTATGCTCATGGGGTAACCCGCGCAAGTCGTAGCCCATAGACTGCGCCACAAGTGGAAAATTGCGTAGCCCCCAACCCTGAATTGGATGCTGAGAAATCAGAGAAAGCGCAAATTGCCATACATTCAGGCGATCGGCTGTGGAAGCATACGCGCCTAAACTTGGATCAACTGTACTAGCTAAGCGATTGACAAATCCTTCTGGTAATAGCGATCGCACAGCTTCACCACCTAAACCAAATTTCTGTCCAAATACACCCCATGTAATCACAAGCGAGATAATTCCAAATCCTGCTACTAGCAGCCATTGACGGTAATACATTGCTAACGCTACAGCACCTAATATGGCGAGTCCCCAAGCATTGCGTGAACCAGTCAGAATTAGCACACAGGTTCCTAATGCAAGGGCTATAGCCGCGATAGCTTGTTGAGATTTGGAGATACTTTTAACTTTGCCAAGGGCAAAATGTAAGGCGATCGGGAGGATCATTAACAAGTAAGCAGCCGTTTCATTGAAATGACCAAAAAATGACTGGATGCGGCGATCGGGACTAAATCCCATCGGAATCGGATAGCTATCAAAAATCACCTTTGGGAATATCCAATCGGGGCGATCGATAACTGCCTGTAAAACGCCAAAACCACTCACCATTAGGGAACTCAGTACCAGTAACCATAGAAAATGAATAAGCTGAGTTGGGGTACGAATTATATAGCTAGTAATGGCAGTCAAGAAAAAATATGGTAAGAAATTCGCTAATCCACCTGCGGCTGTGGGGATATTGAAAGCGATGATAGTGGTGAAAATCATCCATAACGACAGCCCGAAATAAGCTTGATTAACTGGTGTGGCGATCGCTTTCCATCCATAGCGAAACAGAACTCTCAAAGCCAGTAATGAAGCAAAAACTGGCATAAAAACATTGCTAATCACCATAAAAATAGCAACGCTTTGTAGCCAATTCCACTCTAAACTCAATTCATCGTCTTCAGTCGTTTTCCAGAGCATCCATTCACCTTACAGATTATGTAACTTACGTTACGTGGAAATTTCTAAGACCCTCACCCCTAGCCCCTCTCCCAAAGGGCGAGGGGAACAAGAATTTTCTGGATTTTGCTCTCCCTCTCCTCTCTGGGAGAGGGGGCTGGGGGGTGAGGGCAATTTTCATTCCACGTAACATCAGTTATGTAATACCAATTCACGAAAGTGTGGTAACACTTTTGTGAATTAAAAACCAAACCCAGTAAGGGTTTTAAAAACACTAAATGGCTATGTCATTTAGTGTTTTGGTATAAATGTTACAGCGCTTTGCGCTCAAACCCAAAACTTTCAAAAGTGTTGCAAAGCAACACTTTTGAAAGTTTTGGGTTTGGTTTATTTGGGATAAAAATCCAAAAGAGAAGGGAGCGCACAGCGCTCCCTTCTCTTTTGGCGATCAAGATTCGCTTAGCAAATCCTTTGATTAATAATCGAAGTCGCCGCCAGCGCCCATTGCACCGCCGCCGCCAGCACCCTTATCTTCAGGCTTGTCAACGACAATACATTCGGTAGTGAGGATCATGCCAGCGATCGAAGCTGCATTTTGTAATGCCGAGCGAGTCACCTTAGCAGGATCAACGATACCAGCAACAAACATGTCTTCAAATTCACCAGTCATCGCATTGAAGCCAATGTTGAAGTCTTTTTCACGGACATTCTCCGCAATTACTGCGCCGTTGAAACCAGCATTAGCAGCAATCCGCTTAACAGGAGCAGATAGAGCCTTAGAAACAATGATTGCACCAGTCAGTTCTTCGCCAGTTAGGTTAGCAGTTGCCCAAGTGTGAAGATCAGGAGCTAGGTGAACATAGGTTGTACCACCACCAGGAACGATACCTTCTTCAACAGCAGCTTTAGTTGCGTTGATAGCATCTTCAAGGCGAAGCTTACGATCCTTCATTTCAGTTTCAGTTGCCGCACCGACTTTGATTACGGCTACGCCACCAGAGAGCTTAGCCAAGCGCTCTTGCAATTTCTCTTTATCGTAGGAAGATTCGGTTTCTTCGATTTGACGACGGATTTGCTCAACGCGAGTCTTAACTGCGGCTTCATTACCATCAGCAACAATTGTAGTGCTGTCTTTGGTGATGATCACGCGGCGGGCTTTACCGAGTTGATCGAGTTTAACTGCATCAAGGCGAAGTCCAGCATCTTCAGTAATCACTTGTGCGCCTGTGAGGGTCGCCAAATCTTCGAGCATCGCTTTGCGGCGATCGCCAAATCCAGGAGACTTGATTGCTGCAACGTTAAGAACACCACGCAGACGGTTCACAACGAGAGTGGCAAGAGCTTCTTTTTCAATATCTTCAGCGATGATGATCAGAGGACGACCAGAGCGAGCGACTTGTTCAAGTACAGGAACGAGTTCTTGGACTAGAGCAATTTTCTTGTCGGTGATCAAGAGAACTGGTTCTTCAAAGGAAGCTTCCATGCGCTCAGCATCGGTGACAAAGTAAGGAGAGATATAGCCCTTATCAAAGCGCATACCTTCAGTAATTTCCAATTCGGTAAACATAGACTTACCTTCTTCGAGGGAAATCACACCTTCTTTCCCAACTTTGTCCATCGCTTGAGCGATCATTGCGCCGACTTCTTCGTCGTTACCAGCCGAAATGGTTCCAACTTGAGCGATCGCCTTAGAGTCTTCAATAGGCTTAGCATGGTCTTTGATTTTGCCAACCAAGAAAGCAGTTGCTTTGTCGATACCGCGCTTGAGAGCGATCGAGTTAGCTCCAGCCGCAACGTTACGCAAACCTTCTTTAACGATCGCATGGGCAAGAACTGTAGCAGTAGTAGTTCCATCGCCAGCCGCATCGTTAGTTTTGGAAGCAGCTTGACGAATCAAAGCTACGCCAGTATTTTCAACGTTATCTTCTAGTTCAATTTCCTTAGCGATGGTTACACCATCGTTAACGATTTGAGGAGAACCAAATTTCTTCTCAAGAACTACGTTACGACCTTTTGGTCCTAGGGTCACAGCTACGGCTTCAGCCAAGATGTCCATACCACGCTCTAGGGCGCGACGTGCATCTTCGTTGTAAATTATTTTTTTAGACATAGTATTTTGGTGTTTTAAATTTGGAATGGGTGATTTTTGATTTAGCTTTTAGCTTTTAGCTTTTAGCTTTTAGCTTTTAGCTTTTAGCTTTTAGAGATTCACAAGTTAGCTAGAAAGTTATGTTCTTTCCCAAAATAGCTAACAGCTAATAGCTAACAGCTAACAGCTAATTAAGAAACGATCGCTAAAATATCTTTTTCTGCTAGCAGCACATACTCATCTGTGCCAAGTTTGATATCAGTGCCAGCGTACTTGGAGTACAAAACCTTGTCTCCAACTTTAACTTCGAGGGCTTGGCGCTCACCTTTGTCATCGAGTTTGCCAGGTCCTACGGCGGCGATTTCGCCAACTTGAGGCTTTTCTTTTGCGGTTTCAGGCAAGAAAATTCCGCCTGCGGTTTTTTCTTCTTTAGCGCTTACTTTGATAAATACGCGATCGGCTAAAGGTTTTACAGTAGTTACGTTTAATGTCGTTGTTGCCATTGGTATTCACTCAGTTGACTAACATTTCTTGTTGTTGTCTAGAGTGGTTTAGCACTCTAGGTGACTGAGTGCTAATTTAACCGAAATGGTTGCAACGGCTATAGTGTGGTTTACCGAACTGATTAAACAAGAAGCGGCGCTAAGCGCCGCTTCTTGAAATATTAGGCTTCTTCTTGTTCTTCGCCTTGTAGCTTTAGTAAGAAGTATCCGAAGGCGATACCGACAGGAATTAATACCATCGATAAAACCATTGCGTTACCAATTTCTCCCATGATTTTCTCTTTTAAATAAATAATATTGCTTTATATTGCTTTAGGAATTTTACCGTAAAACACAGGTCATACACAGAGCGTAAGTACTTGTACAAAATAAATTTCCCAAGCTCGTAATACCAAAACATAAAATGGCTACGCCATTTTATGTTTTGAAAACCCTTACTAGGTTTGGTTTTCAATTTACGAAAGTGTTGCCACACTTTCGTAAATTGGGATAAAGTTTCGTCTCGTAGGGGCGCAACTTTATCGTCAGTTCGACAAAAGCAGAAAATGGTAAGAATCGCTAAGCAATTCTTACCATTTTCCGCCATTTGCGGCGTGCCTCGCACGCCGCAAATGGCTATATCGAACTCACGTTAAATTATCACCTCAACATCGATCGCATCGGCATAGTCTTCATCGTCCTGCTCAACTTGACTATCCTTAGATTTATTAGATTTATGCGAGCTTGGGGTATTTTGATAATCCCCCATGATTTCAGATTCGTCTAGCCAAACTGGGCGAATCTCGTAGTGAACTCGCAAATTACTTGGAGCGCTGCGTTCAGCTTCCCGCACAAATCGATTAGCTTCCCATTCTGCTTGAAATGTATTGATTAATTTGAGCGTTTTTAGGCGCTGTCTTTCTAGATATGTCCATACTTCCCAAGCGTTGTATTCAGGTTCTTTGGGTGGGTCAATAATTTCTTCAGGTTCGGCAGATACTTCAACGTGATCAGCGGAATCTGGAGATTTTGGGTTGTTGTCACTAACTGGTTCGTCACTAATAGGCTCATTACTCTGATCACCAAATTCTGAAGATGATGACTTTACTTTTTGAACAAAGTCTTCGTCATTATGAGACTTACTAGCAACATCCTGTGATGTGGAAATTTCTTCAACATCCAGTGATCGCGATAGGCTTTTGATCTCTTTAGCTCGAACCTGTTTAACTGAAGATAAATCATCAGCGATCGTTTTCACTTCGATCGCTGTCTGAGATTGATCAACCCATCCTTTGAAAGTTACTTCTTCGCCGTTGATGATAAGGCGATCGCCTACTTCTAACGCAAATCCTGCTAATGAGTTAAATAATGGCTTCGCCTTTGGTGCTGAACTAAAGCCACTAGCACTATGATCATTTTGGTCGGAATTTTCTTCGTTGGGAGCCGATACATTTGCCTGACTAAATGTCCCTTTGTCAATCAGGCTCTGGACTCCCCCAATTGCATCCTCAATTCGCTAATTTGAGAATGTAACGGAGCTAGACAATTCTCCACATATGTCAAAAGTTCGGGGTGCAATATAAATGGAGCCTTCTCTGGTGATGTCTCTGGTGATGTCTCTGGTGATATTTCTGGCTTTTGCTCAAACTCTCGGCTGACCACGGCTAAAATCCAATCAGCGATCGCCTGTTGTTTGGCATCAGCTTGTGTCTTAATTTGGCTCAATAAAGGCAAAGGAAAACGAAGATTTACCTGTTTTGTCCTATGAGAAGTCGCCATTATTTGCCCTTGCTTAAAGTTTTTGAATATGTTTGCGAACTTAATTATAGCAATCGTCGCTACCCAAACCCATATAGTGATTTTCATCGAGCCTGTGGCATGGAGAAAATCGCAAAACCTTACAATCTCAAAACCTTACAATATTAAAGAAAAAGCATCGCAATTATTGCGATGCTTTTTCTTTAGCTTTATAGACATTTCGATAGCCAACAGTTATTTGAATTGTAGAGGGGATTTCCCCAAAGAAAGCGCAACCATTACCCACAAAGCTAAGCTAGAGCAGGCAAAAGCGGAAATAACTCCTAAGAAAAAGCTATTCCATACAATAACCATTTTGCTTTTCTCCTGAATGCAGATTCTAGCCGTACTACCATAACATCTATAGCTTAGTATCTTATAAGCTGTAGATGTGATATCTGACAAAATTTAACAATTCATCAAAGACGATAAAGAAAAAAATTTGTTCCAGATTTTGTATGTCTTATACCAAAGCACAAAAAGGCTTAGTAAGTAGCTAGGCTTAAGTAAACTGAAAGCTGTCACGCCAGCTACGCGGGCGTGACAGCTTTCTAGGTTTTAATTATGGTGAGCTACTTATAGCAACGCAAGAGATAGATAGGACAAATCAAAACCAAAAAGATGAGTGGCGGCGCAAAGCGCCGCCACTCATCTTTTTGGTTTTATGTCCTAAGCAAAACTTACATTGCTATAGAATCAGAAATTTGGGCTTGGAGACCAAGCCCCTACCGTTACAAAAATGTAGGGATTTGGAAACCAAATCCTCTTGCAAGAAGACATAGAACAAATTAAAATCCAAAATACAAGTAGCGGTGCGAAGCACCGCTACTTGTATTTTGGGTTTTATGTCCTAAGGAAAACCTTGGTTGCTGTCTTATACCAATTCACGAAAGAAAGGCAACACTTTTGTGGATTGAAAACCAAACCCAGTAAGGGTTTTAAAATCACAAAATGGCTTAGCCATTTTGTGATTTGGTGTTAGATGAAAAAAAATATGTCGGTTAAAGCTGATGATAAAATGAGTTTCTGTACTTTTCTATCTCAAAACCATGACCGATTGGCAGATCGCCGCCGAATTTGAAGACATTCTCTATCACAAAGCCGATGGAATGGCAAAAATCACAATTAATCGTCCCCAAGTTCGTAATGCTTTTCGTCCAAAAACAATTACGGAAATGATTGCGGCTTTTGCAGATGCGCGAGAAGATGTGGAGACTGGGGTAGTTTTGCTAACGGGTGCAGGACCTGCTCCCGATGGTAAATATGCCTTTTGTGCAGGGGGTGATCAAAAAGTACGTGGTGATGGTGGCTATATTTCTGAGTCTGGTGTACCACGATTGAATGTGCTTGATTTGCAGCGATTAATTCGCACCATGCCTCAGCCAGTGATTGCATTGGTTGCTGGTTATGCGATCGGTGGAGGTCATGTGCTGCATGTAGTCTGCGATCTAACGATCGCCGCTGATAATGCTATTTTTGGTCAGACTGGTCCAATGGTGGGTAGTTTTGACGGAGGTTTTGGGGCTTCTTATTTGGCGCGATTAGTTGGGCAGAAGAAAGCCCGCGAAATTTGGTATCTCTGTCGTCAATATGATGCTCAAGAAGCTTTAGACATGGGCTTAGTGAATAAGGTTGTGCCAGTGGAGCAATTAGAAACTGAAGGCATTCAGTGGGCGCAAGAGATTTTAGATAAGAGTCCTCTGGCCATTCGTTGCCTTAAATCTGCTTTTAATGCTGATTGTGATGGTCAGGCGGGTATTCAAGAACTAGCGGGTAATGCGACTCTGTTGTTTTACATGACAGAGGAAGCGCAAGAAGGTAAGCAAGCATTTCTCGAAAAGCGCAAACCCAATTTTCGGCAATATCCCAAATTGCCATAAAAATTAGTCACGACAAATCAAAACCAAAAATAGAAGGGCGGCGCTCCGAGCCGCCCTTCTATTTTTGGTTTGCAGATAGGAAGATCGCGATACACTTGATAAATTATGATTAATTAGCAAAAAATCAACCAAGTTTTATGTCGGAAGCTATTCTTCTCAATACTTTTTTCTGGGCTGCCATTGTGCTAATGGCGATCGCTACTAGTGGCATCGGTTATCTTACTTATCTAGAATGGCAAGATCGTCGCCGTCGCGGAGGAAAAAGTTAAACCACTCGTACATGCGATCGCCTTTCCAAGGGGTATTCCAAGCAAGCCCAAGATTGATTGTCTCCACAAAACTTTCAGGTAGTTCAGCATCATTGAGCACCACACAAAACTTAAAGGTCGTGATCTGTTCCCATTGTTTTAAATGCTTGAATACACGCACGATCGCTTGCCGATAGGGATGATTGGGTTGCTCATACCAGTCATCGGAAATCTCATTGGAGCGATCAAAACCTAAATGGACAATCGAGAGCTTACTGGAAATATCTTTGGCTAGTAAAACAGGGTCTTGTGTATCGGCATTGGCAAATAAACTCGCAAACTCTGTAGATGTTTCTTCTTGCATGAGCAGATCATTTGTTGCCGCAACTTCTCGCAACTGCGCCAGCCATTCAGGAGATTTATGTTCTGTCCACCGAATACCCAGAGTGATTAGCTTTGTTTGCAAAAGCAAATGTCCCAGCTTTTCAGCTTTAGTTTCCAGATAGCGCCAATTATGCTCATTGGTTTCAATTAGCAAGGGTAAGCGTCCGACCACTTCAATATCAAAACCTTTAAGCCCTGCCAACTTGCGAGGATTATTGGTGATTAGACGCATTTTTTTAATGCCAAGATCATGTAAAATTTGCGCTCCAACTCCGTAGGTACGCAGATCCGCCCCAAATCCTAGCTTTTCGTTAGCTTCGACCGTATCTAAGCCTCCATCTTGGAGACAGTATGCCTTGATTTTATTAATTAAACCGATGCCGCGTCCCTCTTGTCGCAAGTAAACGACTACGCCCCAATTAGCAAACTCGATCATTTTTAAGGCGCTTTGCAACTGTCCCCGACAATCACAACGCAGTGATCCAAGTGCATCACCTGTCAGACATTCAGAATGTACTCTTACTAAAACTTCATTGTCAGGAAATTCCCGTAGATCGCCTTTGACGATCGCTAGATGCTCAGTATTGTCAATAGTGTTGCGATAGGCATAGACCCGAAAGTTACCGAATAACGATGGCAACTTGGCGATCGCTTCTCGTTGTACAAAGCGATCGTGGGCTAAACGATAACTAATCAGATCGGCAATGCTAATTAATTTTAGGTTATGCAATTTAGCATATTCAATTAACTCAGGCAGTCGCGCCATTGAGCCATCATCATTTTGAATTTCGCAAATCACGCCTGCGGGATATAGTCCCGACATTTGAGCAAGATCTACAGCCGCCTCGGTATGCCCCGCCCGCTTCAGTACTCCTCCATCTTTAGCCCTGAGAGGAAAAACATGCCCAGGACGACGAAGATCATTAGGGCGAGTATTTGGATTAATTGCCGCTTGAATTGTGCGTGAACGATCTTCTGCTGAAATTCCTGTTGATGTTCCTTCTACGGCATCAATACTAACGGTAAAGGCAGTTTGTTGACTATCGGTATTGCGATCGACCATCAATGGTAAATCTAAACGATCAAGGCGATCGCCTGTCATAGCTAGGCAGATAAGTCCGCGAGCTTTTACTGCCATAAAATTTACCATCTCAGGTGTGGCAAACTGAGCTGCCCCGATTAGATCGCCTTCATTTTCTCGGTTTTCATCATCGACAACGACAATGAGCCGACCAGATTTGAGGTCGTTAAGGGCATCGGGAATAGAGTCAAATTGAAACTTAGTCAAGGCTTACTGTCAGGCATTCAAGCTATTTATATCCATCATATAGCAATCTCTATATTGCTCACCTCAGAAAAACATGGATAGTGCTATGGCTACAGCAAGAAGTGAGGAGCGGCGCGATGCGCCGCTCCTCACTTCTTGGTAATACTAAATTCACAAAAATGTGACCGAAGTACCTGTACAAAATAAATTACCAAAACCCGTAAAGTTTCGCCCCGCAGGAGCGAAACTTTACGGGTTTTTCTTTACAATTCATTATGCCTAACTATTTATAGTGTTTTTCAAGAAAGCGAGTTACAAATGTTTGTTTCCCCGCCGAAGGTGGGGAAACAAACCCGTACTTCACTAGACTGATAAACGCTATATTGTGAATTAAAAAGCAAACTGAGTAAAGTTTTAAATATAAAACAGCTACCTCATTTTGTACTTTGGTCTAACTCCTATCAATACAGATATAAAGCATCACTTTTTGACATATTTAATAACTATCTGAATTTATATAGCGCTCTTAAATGAGTTGTAAGATTTTGAGTTTTGTGAGAGTTTACCCCGAAGGGGCGAACTCTCACAACCTATTTAGGATTGCTATGCAATTTTTTATTTGATGCTTTAAAAGTTTGCCTAATAAAATGTTTGAGTTGGTTGATTTACTTAATTAACTTGATGAATCAAACCTATATTTACCGAACCTTAATGTTTGAGTTGGTTGACTTATTGAATTAAAAAATATAAATAATCAAGGGCTTGCAATCATTTCAGCATTAGATTTAAAAATCTTTTAGGAACATTTAGTTTAGATATACAGTCGTTTATCGCATATGCATAAATGTGTATAGGAGAAAAACTCAAAATGACAAATCAAACTAAACGTTCTAGCACTGCATTACTTGTTGCTGTTAGCTTTATTGGTAGCTCTGCAATTCCTTTGATCAGCGCAACCTCTGCTTTTGCTCAGACCACGTTTAATGATGTGCCTACAGGATATTGGGCGCAGACTTTTATTCAAGAGTTAGCTTCAAGAGACATTATTAAAGGCTTTCCAGATGGGGGATTTCGTCCAAATGATCCAGTAACTAGAGCACAATTTGCCGCGATGCTTAGCAAAGCTGTAAACAAAGCACCTATTCGTGGTGGAGTGACCTTTGTTGACGTTGCATCAAGTTATTGGGCAGCTTCAGCTATTCAAACTTCATACATAACAGGTTTTCTGTCTGGATACCCAGGTAATGTTTTTGAACCTAACCAAAATATTCCTCGCGTACAGGTTTTAGTCTCCCTTGCTAATGGCTTGAATTATTCAGCTAGTCAAGCACCTGAAACAATTTTACAAACTTATGCTGATGCTTCTGGCATTCCGAACTATGCGAGAAATAGCGTAGCAGCAGCGACTGAGAACCGCTTGGTTGTTAATTATCCCAATGTCCAGTTCTTAAATCCTAATCAAACTGCAACTAGAGCCGAGGTTGCCGCATTTATCTATCAATCGTTAGTGCGTTCAGGTCAAGCAAATGCGATCGCTTCACCTTATATTGTGGGACAAAACACAACTACTCCCCCTGTTCAAAATCAAGTCAGGATTCCCGCAGGCAATACGATCGCAGTTCAGTATTCCAAAGATAAGATTTTGCTCGGTCCTAACGAAAAAGTACCTCTTGTGCTAAATGTGGCGCAAAATATTGCTAATTCCCAAGGCACAATTTTGATACCTGCTGGTACTCAAGTTGTCGGTGAATTGAGGACTGTATCAGGTGGCGCTCAGTTCTTTACTAGCGAACTTGTGTTTGCCAATGGTCAGAGACGAGCCATCAATGCAACTTCTAAAGTTGTAACCACGACCGAGAGAGTAGATAAGGGTGTTAGCGTTGGTGGTCTGCTCCAAAATGCTGCGCTTGGCGCGGCGGCAGCAGCAGCAATCTCTGCGGTAACAGGCGATCGCGCGATCGCTACTGAAGAAATTCTCGGCGGCGTTGGAGTTGGCGCATTGATAGGTCTATTCCTAGGTCGCGACAGTGTAACGCTTGCTTCTGTCAATCCTAATACCGATTTAGCAGTAACTTTAAATTCCGATCTTCTACTCTAGTTTCTAATACCACGTCAGTTCGATGAAAGCTAAAAATGGGAAGAATCGCTAAGCGATTCTTCCCATTTTTAGCCATTTGCGTCGTGCTTCGCACGACGCAAATGGCTATATCGAACTCACGTTAATACCAATTCACAAAAGTGTTGTTACTCTTTTGTGAATCAAAAACCAAAAAGATGAGTGGCGGCGCTTCGCGCCGCCACTCATCTTTTTGGTTTTATGTCCTAAGCAAAACTTACATTGCTATACATAAAAGTATCTGTGAAAGTTTTGCCGAGTAAAACTTTCACAGATACTTTTAATTATGGTTATGGCGCTTTGCGCTATAACCATAATTAATTAGCTTGAACTTTAGCCGCGATCGCCTTGGCAATCTCCCTTAAAGCCTTAGCCGAAGCAGACTCAGGATGACCTAACACAATTGGGACACCGCGATCGCCACCTTCGCGCAGACCAATTTCTAGCGGCACACAACCAAGTAAATCCACACCTAGCTCATCGGAAGTTTTTTTGCCACCACCAGAGCCAAAAATATCGTATTGGCGATCGGGAAGATCGGGCGGAATGAAATAACTCATATTCTCGACAATACCCAAGACAGGAATCCCCATGTTTTGAAACATTTTTAAACCCTTGCGCGAGTCTAAGAGGGAAACAGTCTGTGGGGTCGTTACGATAACCGCTCCTGCAAGAGGCACAGACTGCGTGAGCGTCAACTGCGCGTCTCCCGTTCCAGGAGGCATATCCACAATTAAATAATCAAGTTCGCCCCAGTTTGCTTGATACAAAAACTGACGAATCACACCATTAAGCATTGGACCACGCCAAACCACAGGCTGATCCTTGGCAATCAGAAATGCCATCGAGATCATTTTTACGCCATAGTTAAAGGCTGGCTCCACCACATCTGCGCCATTTTCCGCCTTTACTACTTTGACTTGAGCCGCCTCCATGCCCAGCATTACAGGTACATTTGGCCCGTAAATATCTGCATCGAGAATGCCCACCTTTGCGCCCATATCCGCCAGAGCCACAGCAACATTTACTGCTACTGAGGTTTTACCCACACCGCCTTTGCCACTGGAAATGGCAAGGACATACTTCACACCCTCAATGCCTTGCAAAGCGTTAGTCGGTGGTGCAGGTGTTGCCACAACGGGGCTATCGGCAATTACCTTCACCCAAACATCGGTGACAGAGGCGATCGCCTTAATTGCGTCTTTACATTCTTGGATTAAAGGATCACGCTTGGGACTATTGGGATCGTTCAGCAACAAAGTGAAACTGACCACCCCATTGGACTTAATGGCGATATCGCGCACCATATTTAGGTCGATAATGCTTTTTTGGTGATCGGGATCGACAATAGGATTTAATAGGTTTTTGATCGCTTGCAAATCGGGTAAATCAGCCATAGATTTATAGAGTTAAAAATTAAAAAAATTGCTTAATAGTGCCAAGATTTCATTAAAGCCCAAATAAGAGCAAAAATAATCGATAAAGATTTATGCTTAAGAAATCATTTAAGAATTACTCTCTGCGGTCAAAAGCTCTAAGAGATCCCCCTCAATCCCCCTTTTTAAGGGGAAGAATTTAATCTTCCCCCTTTTTTAAGGGGGCTGGGGGGATCTAGACAATTCTTAAATGATTTCTAAGAAGAAACTTCCTCTTAAGACTTGATAGCTAATCATTATTTCTGCAATTCTCAAACTAAATCTTTAAAGACAAGAAAAAATCAATGAGTAATCAAGTAAAAGTTATACAGCCTTCAGGAAGGTTGGATGTCACAACTGCGGCTGATTTTCGTCGCCAAGTTAACGATATCGCTTCAGTCCCAAATCCTCCCAAATATTTACTAGTTGATCTGCAAGAGATTACTTTTATGGATAGTTCTGGATTAGGTGCATTAGTGTCAGCTCTCAAGGCAATCCGTAACAGTGATGGGGATATGGTGATTTGTGGTGCTAACGATCAAGTTCAAATGCTATTTGAACTTACTAGCATGACCAAGATTTTTAAAATCTATCCAACCGTTGACGAATTTAACGCAACCTTAAATTAAATATATTTATATAGCAATGTAAGTTTTGCTTAGGACATAAAACCAAAAAGATGAATGGCGGCGCTTCGCGCCGCCATTCATCTTTTTGGTTTTGATTTGTTCTATCTATCTCTTGCGTAGCTATATCAGCCGACACTTGTGTTAACGTGAGTTCGATATAGCCATTTGCGTCGTGCTTCGCACGACGCAAATGGCGAAAAATGGTAAGAATCGCTTAGCGATTCTTACCATTTTTCACAGTCGTCGAACTGACGTTGTGTTAGGACGCAATCAAAACCCAAGGGAAGAAAGGCGGCGCTTCGCGCCGCCTTTCTTCTCAATATAAGAAAGTAGGTGGGCGCATAGCGCCCACCTACTTTCTTATATGTGAAACTCGACTTCTAATAGCGATAAGTCATCTTCAAAAGGACGATTATTAGCAGCATCTTTAACACAGGTTAATATATGCTCAATGCGTGAATGACGATCGCTGGGAATCCTGATAAATGTATCAATCAAAGCATTAAATCCCCAAATATTGTCATTCTCTTGAGGAATCTCATAAACTCCATCGCTAAATAAATATAACCTACTACTAGTATCAATCTCGCAAACCTGCTCTTGATAATCAATATCAGACATCATGCCAATTGGTAGTCCCGCAGTTTTTAGTAACTTGATTTTAGGGATTTCTTCATTAGAAATTAGTACCGCAGGAGGATGCCCACCACTGGCATAAACCAGTGTATGGTTGCGTTTATCATATACGCCATACCAGATCGTAAAGTACATTTCATTATGTACAGACATCTGAAAAGTATTATTTAGATCGCTTAATACTTCACTAGGCTTATAAAAATTAGTTGTATCTTGCGATGTTCTACTACGTCTTAAGCTACGTGTACGCATCAGATTTAAAACTGACACTGATAAAAGGGCTGATCCGACTCCATGCCCAGATACATCTAGTAAGTAAAGGGCTAGATGATCACTATCTAGCCAAAAATAGTCAAAGCTATCACCGCCAAGCTGTGTCGATGGCAAAAAACTAGACTGAATCGACACATCACCTTCGAGTGGAGCAGGCAAAAGCGATCGCACATATTGCGATGCTTGAGCTAACTCTTGTTCGATTAATCGTTTTTGCTTCTGGATTTCTTCAGTGGCCTGATAGAGTCTTAGCCCTGCTCTTACCCTTGCGCGTAACTCATTAATGCGTGGTGGCTTACCTAAAAAGTCATCTGCACCCATTTCTAAACCGCGTACTAAGTCGCCTTCTTGGTCACGCGCCGTCAGCAAAATTAGATAGATATTAGCTAAGTCAGGGTTGCTCTTAATTTGACGACATACCTCTAAGCCGTCAATAATTGGCATCATCCAATCACAAATAATTAAAGATGGATGCAGTTCCCTTGCTTTAGCTAAGCCCTCTTGACCATCCTTAGCCACAATCACGTCATAGCCTTGACTCTTGAGAAACCTCTGAAGAGTCATTCTGATCGTAGGATCATCATCAATGACGAGAATTTGCAGCATATTTTCCAAGCTTACAAAGATAGATAATTGTTGCTATTCGTCGATGGTGAAAGATTTGGCAACTCTAGCGAACAAATCTTTCACTTTTTCCCAACGCTTTTCGGAGCTAGAAATACTAAGCGTATAAAGATTGCCACGATTTGTAGATACAGTTACAAGGTCATGGCGGGGTTCGCCCTGCAAACGCTGAACGGCATATTCAAAAATATAATAGTTGCGATCGCCTGATTCTTTCTGAGTCGCACTAAGCAACTTAGCCTGACGACCAGAACCTTCTGGGGCAACGACACGCTGTTGTACTCGCAAACCGATCGCTTCAGGTTCACCGATCTCTTCAAGGGTTTTCACTGTTTCGAGCTTACTAATCGCAACCGACACGTTTTCTGAAGGCTCAATAATGTCGTGAAACAAAATATCGATCGCCGAATTACCTTTAGTTTCTGTCCAGCCATTGGGATATAAAAATCTATAGCCATCTTTACTATCTGCAAATGGGACAAGTCCACTGGTGGGTGTACTAGCACAACTGGTAAGAAACAGAGCAAATACTACAAGTAAGAGGGAAACAGCGCGTTTAAGCATGATTAAAGGGATTAAATAAAATAAAATCTAATAAATTACAAAAATTTCAACAAAAAGTATTGGAATATCCTATCAAGAACAGTCAGAACAACCTAGTAAGAACTACTTTATAAAACTTACCAATACTACAATACAGTACCTTAGACTTTCTACCGATCTCATACTCCCAAAAAATGAGAGGTGTCGCTTTGTGCCACCTCTCATTTTTTGTTTTCTACAAGGGAGTTTTAAAAGTGTTGCAAAGCAACACTTTTAAAACTCCCTTGGTTTGAATTACAGCGCAAAGCGCTGCAATTACTCCGAGGCACTTAACTTATCAGCAATCAATTTATTGGTTGATTGGGGTTCGGCACGTCCTTGAGTTTTCTTCATTGTTTGTCCGACAAAGAAACCTAATAGCTTAGTTTTACCAGCTTTGTATTGTTCTACTTCTTTGGGATTAGCAGCAATAATCTCATCGATGATTTTCTCCAATTCTGCACCAGCGAGTACAGTTAAGCCTTTAGATGCCACAAGATCTTTTACTGAGCCACCTTTGACGATCAGTTCAGGTAAGATGTCCTTCGCAATTTTGCTGCTGATTGTACCGTCGGCAATTAGAACGATCATTTCACCTAATATCATAGGTGTAAGGGCAATATCAGCGATCTTGAGTTTGTTCTCATTGAGATAGGCAGTAATGTCGCCCATCACCCAGTTAAAGACTTGCTTGGGTTCTGCACCCGTGAGGATCGTCGCATCAAAGAACTCGGCAATACTGCGATCGTCGGCAATCAGCGCCGCATCGTAGGGAGTCAGTCCAAATTCATCACGATAGCGTTGACGATGAGATGCTGGTAGCGTAGGAAGCTCAGAACGATAGCGAGCTAATGTCGTTAGGGGAACCTCGATCGCCATAAGATCAGGCTCAGGGAAATAGCGATAATCACTAGCTCCTTCCTTGGAACGCATACTGATTGTGCGTTGAGTATTTTCTTCCCAAAGGCGAGTTTCTTGTTTAATGGTTTCATTGCCAGTTTCAAGAGCTTCTATTTGACGATTAATTTCAAAATCGATCGCTCTTTGAATGGCATTAAAGGAGTTCATGTTTTTGATTTCTACCTTTGTGCCAAATTTCTCTTGACCGACTGGGCGCACGGAGATATTCACGTCACAACGGAGGGAGCCTTCTTGCATATTGCCATCGCAAACACCGAGATAGCGCATAATCCGCCGTAGTTCTTGAGCATAGGCGGCGGCTTCTACCCCCGATCGCATATCTGGTTCGGATACAATTTCGCACAAAGGTACACCTGTGCGGTTGTAGTCTACTAGGGAGTGACTAGAACCCGATAGGCGATCGCTACCACCATGCACCAATTTACCTGCATCCTCTTCCATATGCAGACGAGTAATGCCGATGCGCTTAGTACTACCATCTTCTAATTGAATTTCGAGCCAGCCATGCTCGGCGATCGGTAGATCGTATTGCGATACTTGGTAGTTTTTGGGAAGGTCGGGATAAAAATATTGTTTGCGATCGAATTTACTGTGCGGCGCAATTTGACAATTTAGAGCTAGTCCAGCTTTGACGGCATATTCCAAAACTTTTTCGTTAAGAACGGGCAGTACCCCCGGCATTCCCAGACAGACAGGACAAACATTGGTGTTGGGGGTGGAGCCAAACTGGGTTGAGCAGTTACAAAAGATTTTGGAGTTTGTGGTCAACTGGCAGTGGGTTTCTAAACCAATGACGGCTTCGTATTGTGTCTTGGTTTTAGTCGGGGCGGTTGCAGTCATAACGTATGCGTTTAGGCGAAGTATTGGAGAAGATATTACAGGGCTTTGCGCTCAAACCCAAACCAAGGAAATTATTGAAAGTGTTGCTTCGCAACACTTTCAATAATTTCCTTGTGGTTCGTTTGTAGGGCAATTGCTGTAGGTAGCAAATCTAGTATAAATCCTAGCACTATGGGATGAACGCCTTGTGCGATTTACAGGGCTTTGCGCTCAGACCCAAACCAAGAGATTTCCTGAAAGTGCTGCTTTGCAGCACTTTCAAAAAATCTCTTGTGGTTCGTTTAATCGGTAATTGCTTTAGAGCGTGTTTGATAAGTCTCTTATTTAGCGTAAATTTCTGCTTTTACCCCCCTTAATCCCCCCTTGCAAAGGGGGGAAACCCAGATTCTCCCCCTTTACAAGGGGGAGTTAGAGGGGGTAAAAACTTCTCAAACACTCTCTTAACCATAGGCTTGGCTAGATAACATTGCAGCGTAGGGTGTGTCGTGTAAATGTGCTTTACCTAATGAACCAAAGAGATTGAGCTTTTCGATAATTACTTCTTGCATGGCTGCGATCGCTTCCCCTGCGATCTCTAACAAATCCTTGGGACTATCACCACAGATTTCTAATTTCAGGGCTTGCATATAGGCTTGGCGGACTTCTGTATTTACGTTAAATTTGCAAACCCCCAATTGAATCGATCGCTGGATCATTTCCGCAGGTAAGCCCGATGCTCCATGCAAAACTAAGGGAATATCGACTAGATTACGGATTTTTTCGAGACGGTCAAAATCGAGACGGGGTGGACTTTTATATTCACCATGTACGTTACCAATGGTGACCGCGATCGCATCGACTTTGGTTTGCTGCACAAATTCCAAAGCTTGAATCGGATCAGTCATTTTGGCTTCTTTTTCGGCGATCGTCAGTCCATCTTCAGTTCCGCTAATTCTACCAATCTCTGCTTCGACAACAGCATGGAATTTGTGGGAGAGAGCGGTCATGTCTCTGGTAAATTTTAAATTCTCTTTGTAGGACATTGGTGAGCCATCCGCCATAATTGACCGCACACCAGCATCTAGCGCTAAGCGAATATCGCTAGCGGAAGTGCTGTGATCGAGGTGAATGGAGATTGGTACTTTGGCAAATTTGGCGGCTTCGATGCACAATTTGACTAGGGGAAGTTTGCCATAGATGAGGGCGCTAGGGTGTAGTTGCAACATGGCAGGGCTACGGCTAATTTCGGCTGCATTGACTACGGCTTTTACGCCTTCTAAGTTGTAAATATTAAAGGCTCCGATCGCATAGGAGTTACGACGGGCGGTTTCTAGAAGTTCTTTAGTCGAACTTAGCATGGTGGCTTGGGTTTAAAACGTTTAATCGGTAAGTCGTGGCTTGCTGATCATAATCCTTTTTAGACTTGTTTGCGATTGGGTATATTCTTTGAGACAGGTACGCACGATCTGGCGACAACGTTCTAATCAATGATAGATATCTGATGCGTATGGTTGCAAAAAAGCGATGAAGTTTATTGCTAGCCATTGGGGAATATCGCCAAAATTAGATTTATTATGTCATCTGTGCATATTTATCCCACTCAGAAGAAAATACACATTCACCGCCTATGCTCTGGCAAGTCTAAATCCGCCAATGCCAGCAAATAAATCCACAAAAACAAAACTCATTACTGTTTATAAATCTCTACGGCTGTTCACTATACACGCTATCGATTTATCAATATGATCGCCCAATCAACTACAAAAAACGCGATCGCCAAGCTTACATACATATTTTCGAGCCTAGATGTTTTAGTATTTGTAATACTTCGTAAAGCTCATTATTAGGGTTTACCAAAGAAAATAACCGTGAATTGGCATACTCATTTTGTGAAGTTTTCAAAAATAAAAATTCATTCCCATTGGTAATCATGCCAAATGTTGATTGCACGGTTTCCGAATTACTCAACATATAAGCTAAAGCTTGTGGAATCGCTCTTGTTACAGCAAAATCGCTTCGTTTTGATTCAATGACTAATAACCAAAGCTGATTTTTTACTACCAATACATCGATTCGACCTCGAATTATTGCTTCTTCATCTTTCATTTCTAAGGCAATAGATGTTTCTGTCTCAATCCGAAATGGTTTGTGATAAATGCCAGCCAGATCTAACAATGGTGCAAGTACTACCATCTTGACTGTATTTTCTAACATTGGTGGATCTTCCATCAATTCTAGAAAATTAGATCTCACCCGATCTAATAAATGGTGCTCTTCTTCATTTAAAGGAATAAAACCATCCAACCATTCAGTAAAAAAAGTAGGATCTTGAGACATCTGAAGCCCAAAATTTTGCTTTAATTCTCTTAACGTTACATCTTTTGCGGCGATCGCCTGAACCATGATGAATTCTAGGTAGAAGTAATAATCTTAATAGTAGTGCAAAAACAAAATATCCAACGCGATCGCTTACGCTTAATCAATCCATCAAAAACGCGATCGCCCAATCATCTCCTTCATAAAAACGCGATCGCCCAATTCCCCCTCTCAACAACGCGTTCGCCTAATAGTGATAACGAGCTTGAAGAAACTCAATGCGATCATCTTTAAAGCGATAAACCAGTCGATGTTCTTGAGTTAATCTTCTTGACCACGTGTTTTCGCCAACATATTTGAGAGATTCAGGATGCCAATTCCCTTAAATGGATTATCAAGAATAGATTCAACTAATTCCTTCGCTCGAATAGCAATTTTACGATCTGTATTTACCTAATACAACGCCAGTTCAACAAAAGCGATCGTCTCAAATATCTATACCTTTCACGAACAAGCGATCGCCCCTCAACAAACCAACAACATCAAACAGCGATCGCCCCTAATCTCAATCAAAAAGCGATCGCCTAAAATATCCACACTCTGACCACACAAGCGATCGCCTCTCAACAAACCAACAACATCAAACAGCGATCGCATAATCAACTTACTTTTTCCATTCGATATGTCCATTAATATTAAAATCTTCAAAAGTCTTAAGAATTTCTATGCAAAACTCTTGCAATTCCTGATTGTTTTCTTTTTTAGAAAGTTCGTAGAGACGGATAAACATTTTTTTCCCTGTCTCAGTTTGCTTAAGGTTTTTCTTGAGAAAGTTATGCTGACTACACAAAGTTTGACCATTCTCAGTCGTAGCTAATCCACCCATATCTTTAGGTTTGATATGATCAACGTGTAATTCGACTCCATTCTCTCGACCTGCTCCACAAATTACACATCTGTATCCATCGCGTTCTAAAATTTCTTTTTTCTGAGCAATTGTAAAATCTTGTTGTTGCTTATTTTGAGCATATTTAGGATCGTATTTATAAACTCCCTTTGCTATTTTCTGTAAAAAACCTCTCTGATATAAAGATCTAACTCCCCTATCAGGATCTCTAAATATTTTCCCAGTACGCTCTAGATATGTTGAAGTTACCCAATCAACAACATCTTTAGTATGTATTTCAATATCAGGATACATTTCAAAGTATTCCTTAATAATATTGATCTGAGCTAAACTTTGCTCTTTCTCTTTGGATTTATTATTTTCATCATTATTAGGCACTTAGTAATCTCCTTTTTGGATTGAAACTATCTGAAATAACTTTATACTTTCCTAACGAATTGATTAAGTTTATAACAACTTGTCGAACAACTGGAACTACAACCGAGTTGCCAAACTGTCTATACATTTGTGTTCTGGAAACAGGAATGATAAAGCTTAGAGGGTATCCCATGATTGATTTACATTCATTTTCACTAAGCAGTCTAATTCCAGTTTCTCCATCCTTAACAAAAGTCCCCGTTAATCTCTGAATTTTATGATATGTGGAGCATAGTGTTTTGACCTGAATCTTAGAATCTCGATTAATTAATTCTGGTTTCCCATCATCTAGTTTAAATAGATATGAATCTTGTAAGTGCTTAGATATTGAATAACCGATTATATTTTCTTCTACATACGAGCCTATATATTCTTTGTGTTTAATAGGCGAAGGAAATGTAAAACTAGGTACATCTTTGGAAACTTCTTCAGATATACCTACTATAAATATTCTTTTTCTAACCTGCGGTACACCATAGTCTTTGGCATCTAAAACACTCCAAAAGACATGATATCTAACATCAGGTTGACTAAAAAAAAGATATTGTCCATTGATAGATACGGATAAGGTGTCTAATATGATTTTTAGAGTCTTTCCGCCATCATGGGTTACTAGTCCTTCAACATTTTCTAAAATAAAAGCCTTAGGCTTTTTCTCTTTTAAAATCTTAACCACATCATAAAATAGAGTTCCCTGTGTCGGATGTTCAAATCCTTCTCGTTTGCCAATTGAACTAAATGGTTGACAGGGAAACCCAGCAGTTAATATATCAATATCTGGAATTGCAGATGCTTCAATTTTTGTAATATCTCCAAATGGAAGATCCCCAAAATTAGCTTTATATGTCATCTGCGCATATTTATCCCACTCAGAGGAAAATACACACTCGCCTCCTATGCTCTCTAGAGCTATTCTAAATCCCCCAATACCGGCAAATAAATCTGCAAAAACAAAACTCATTGCTATTTTTAAATCTCTACCACTACTTACTATACACGCTATTAATTTGTCAAATCAAAGTTTAGCGCTCATATTATACAGCTTAGGGTAAGGTATTGCCGAAATGGTGGCGGCTCAAATATTTAATGCCAGAAGTGAAAACAGTCTGTCTATTTATCAGTAGCGAAATTAGGACTTTTGTTTACTGGCAGTTCCAACTTTGAATCAAGCATTATGTTTCAGTCTGCAATACATTACATACAACTATAACAAACTAGACCTACCATGCTATAGGGTTAAAATCATCATCATTGGCGATCGCCGTGTTCTAAGGCAATATCTCAAAATAATCACAATGCCTAGGTCGCATAATCGAAAAATCACGGCGATCCAAAGTTAAAACGCGGGTGATTCTTAATCTTTCAGCGATCGCCACAATTACCGCATCAACAAAATCAAGTTGACTATCAGCATACTGCTCTAAAATTTGATTAACTCGTTCCAAATCTTTTGCTGTCATCGATTCTATTTGAACCCCACTAACAACCAAATTAGCAATAAATTTCCGCATCGCCTGATGTCCTAACCTTGAAGCAATCAAATAACAAACTTCAGGCAAAACGACACTAGGCAGCAGTAATGGCTCATTGATACTTTGCACTACAGACAGAACGCGATCGTGATTACGATCTGTTAAATCCGTTAGAGCAAACAGAAAGCTAGTATCAAGTACAACAGTTATCCTTGTTCATCTGCATGAAGACTCCAACCACGAATCGGATTTACTTCACTTGCTAAAATCTCTTCATCCCTCTCCGAAACATCTTTTTCATTGGAAGCACCCAATCCAGCAATTGACAGTAAAAAACTGTTATGAGGTTGTGCTGTTTTTGTTTCAACAGCCTTGTAGCGAAGATAGCCAATAAAACTAACAAGCTCAGAGAAAGCATCCTCTGGCAAGTTATCAATTACTTCAATAATCTGTTGCCGCGTTGGAGTTAGGGTATTCATAAGCAAACATGAAAAAGATGCTCATTACATTTTAGCTGCAAGATGTGGTAAACCACTTGCAAGATCTTCATCTAAAACCACGATATTCAGTCTTTTAGCTTCACTACTCTAATCTTTCAGCAAGCCAAAACTTTATTACAGATTGACGATCTACGTCTAACCTTACCGACTCTCTATCAAGGGCAGCAATCATCCACTGTGGTAAATTGACAGAAACAGACTGAGTTTCTAAAGCAGGACGTTTCAAAGTAGATAGATCAAATAAATCTAAGACATCGCCAATTCAAACTTTTTATCCAACTCTTCAGCTTTCATATAGCTTTACCTCATTGTTGCGCGATCGCCCTACCATGAAGCAGGTTTAAAATCGTCATCATTGGCGATCGCCACACCATCACCCGAAGGCTTAATCACAAACAAACCTTGACGATAAGCATAACGATCTATCCCTTCATTAATCTCAATCCCTGCCACAGCACCATAGGCTTTAAAGTTGCGATAATGGGGAAATGAATCTTTAAATCGTATTAGCTTCTCAACAAACTCATCCACATCATCCTTTGATAAACGTGACTTACATTCCACTAGGACTAACTCAGTGTCATCGACAGCTAGTATGTCAATTTCCATTGCAAATCCTTGACGCTTAGTTCTAGCGCGAGGATAGACTTCCTTTACATCAATTCCCTTCTCTTGAAATAGTCGTAATACCGCAGGTTCAACTAACTCTTCAACAAAACGTCCCCATCTTGTCGTCAGTGCTTCAACGGCTTTAGTAGTTCGATCCACTGTTTTTTTTAGTTCTGCCATACTGCGATCGGCTTCAGCTTTAGACTCAGCCATACGGCGATCATATTGCTCTTGAGATGCTTGGAATAACTTGTAAATGTCATCAATAGTTGTAGGGTTACTCATAAACTGCTTATTTGCTTAATCAAGTTTTTAACATCTAAATTATCACATAAAAAACAAGGGGCTTAAGCCCCTTGCCTCTTGTTATCTAGCTACCACCGATACGGGCGACATCGCGAGAATTGGCTTCAAAAGCAGCATTGAGTGCATCATCACCACTCAAACCATCTTCCAATGCTTCCTTAATTGCTTGCAAGACCCGTTTGTAATCCTTGGGCATTACCTTCACGAACTTAGGCGCGATCGCATTCCAATCAGCGAGAACCTTCGCACCCTTAGCGCTCTCCGTATAGTCAACGTGTTGTTGAATCAACTGCTTCAGATCCTTGATTTCTTCGGGATCTTCGAGAGATTCTAAGCCGACCATTGAGGTATTGCAACGGGTTGCGAAGTCGCCTGACTCATCGAGAATGTAGGCAACACCGCCACTCATACCCGCCGCAAAGTTCCGTCCTGTTAATCCGAGAACGACAACCTTACCACCAGTCATATATTCGCAGCCGTGATCGCCGATGCCTTCGACTACGGCATTTACGCCAGAGTTGCGAACTCCAAAGCGTTCGCCAGCGATGCCGCGAATGTAGACTTCGCCACTGGTTGCGCCGTAGAGAGCGACGTTGCCAGCGATCACGTTCTCTTCAGCGACAAAGGTAGAAGCTTTGTGAGGATAGAGAATGATCTTACCGCCGCTAAGTCCTTTACCGAGGTAGTCATTGGTATCACCTTCGAGTTCCATCGTCACACCAGAGGGAACGAACGCGCCAAAGCTTTGACCAGCCGTACCTTGGAAATGTAGATGCACGGTGTCATCGGGCAGTCCTTCCCAATGACGCTTGGTGATTTCGTTGCCGAGGATAGTTCCGACAGCGCGATTGATGTTCTTAATGGGAATAGTCTCTTGAACGGGTTCGCCATCAACGATCGCTGCTTGACATAAATCTAGCAACACAGTCATATCAAGGGATTTGTCTAATCCATGATCCTGTGGAATTTGGCAATAGCGCCCGACATCTTCACCAACTTCTGGTTGATAGAGAATCTTCGAGAAGTCTAAGCCTTTGGCTTTCCAATGTTCGACCGCTTGCTTCGCTTCGAGAACTTCAGTACGACCAACCATTTCATCGAGGGTACGGAAACCGAGTTTCGCCATCAGTTCACGGACTTCCATCGCGATGAAGGTCATGAAGTTGACAGTGTGTGCGGGATCGCCTGTGAATTTCTCGCGCAGTTGCGGGTCTTGAGTTGCCACGCCAACAGGACAGGTGTTGAGATGGCAGACGCGCATCATGATGCAGCCAAGGGTAACGAGGGGAGCAGTGGCAAAGCCAAACTCTTCTGCACCAAGTAAAGCGGCGATGACGACATCACGACCTGTTTTCATTTGTCCATCGGTTTCGACAACGATGCGGCTGCGGAGGTTGTTGAGAACGAGGGTTTGGTGGGTTTCGGCGAGTCCAAGCTCCCAAGGTAAGCCAGCGTGCTTGATCGAGGTTTGAGGTGATGCACCCGTGCCGCCATCGTAGCCAGAGATGAGGACGACATCAGCATGGGCTTTAGAAACCCCTGCGGCGATCGTGCCTACGCCCACTTCCGATACGAGCTTGACGCTGATACGGGCGGCGCGGTTAGCATTCTTGAGATCATGAATCAACTCGGCGAGATCTTCGATGGAGTAGATGTCATGGTGAGGTGGTGGTGAAATCAAGCCAACACCGGGGGTGGAGTGACGGACTTTGGCAATCCAAGGATAGACTTTCTTTCCAGGGAGTTGACCGCCTTCTCCCGGTTTCGCACCTTGAGCCATTTTGATTTGAATCTCTTTGGCTTGGGAGAGATAGAGACTAGTTACGCCGAAACGTCCAGAGGCAACCTGTTTGATGGCGCTATTTTTGGAATCGCCCTGCTCGTTTGTCCATGTGTAGCGATCGGGATCTTCACCGCCTTCGCCTGTGTTGGACTTACCGCCGATGCGATTCATGGCGATCGCCAAAGCCTCATGAGCTTCTTGCGAAATAGAACCATAGCTCATCGCGCCAGTTTTAAAGCGGCTTAAGATGGATTCAATTGGTTCTACTTCATCTATGGAAATAGATTCGCGAGCTTTGAAATCAAGCAAGCCACGCAGGGTGAAATGCTGTTGATTCTGTTCGTTGACAAGTGCCGAATATTTCTTGAACAGTTCATAGTTACCATCGCGTACTGCTTTTTGCAATGCGTGAATAGTTTCAGGGCTGAACAAGTGGGCTTCACCATCCTTGCGCCATTGATAATCACCACCGACATCGAGAGTATTGCCACTCGCAGGGCGATCGGGGAAGGCGTGGGTATGACGAGCGATCGCTTCTTTAGCGATTACTTCTAAATTAGCACCTTCGATGCGGGAGGCTGTCCAAGTAAAGTATTTCTTGATCACATCCTGATTGAGTCCGACAGCTTCAAAAATCTGAGCGCCGCGATAGCTTTGGATTGTGGAAATACCAATTTTGGAAGCAACTTTGGTTACGCCTTTAGTAGCTGACTTGATGAAGTTCTTGCAAGCGGTTTTGAACTCGACATTTACCAAGAGACGTTGATCGATCATGTCTTTGATCGTTTCAAACGCTAGGTAAGGATTAATTGCACCGCAACCATAGCCGATTAATAATGCAAAGTGGTGGACTTCCCTAGGTTCGCCAGATTCGAGGACTAGCCCGACTCTAGTACGAGTTCCTGTGCGGATGAGATGGTGATGCAATCCTGACACAGCCAATAATGCAGGAATTGGGGCATTGTCAGGATTCACGCCGCGATCGCTAAGTATCAAAATATTCACACCATCAGCGATCGCTTGATCTGCCTTTGTACAAATCTCAGTAATTGCTGCTTCTAATCCAGATACCCCAGACTTAGGAGCAAACAAAGTGGAAAGTGTAACTGATTTAAAACCACCTTCGTTAATATGCTTGAGTTTGGCAAATTCAGCATCACTAAGGATGGGAGTCTTTAGCTCAATCAAGTGACAGCTTTCTGGTTCAGGCTTGAGCAAATTCCGTTCAGCACCAATGGTAGTTTCCGCAGAAGTAATAATCTCTTCCCGAATAGAATCAATGGGGGGATTAGTTACCTGTGCGAATAGCTGTTGGAAATAATCGTAGAGTAGTTTCGGACGATTGGAAAGAACTGCTAAAGGAGTGTCAGCACCCATCGCACCCACAGCTTCCACACCATCCCGCGCCATTGGGGTTAGCAGCAAACGCAAATCCTCAAAGGAATAGCCAAAAGCCATTTGCTTCTGGGTTAAAGCTGTAGCTTCTGGTTCATTAGCAACGCCATCCTTGAGACTGGCAATTTCCACCATATGCTGATTAATCCATTCGCGATATGGATGTTCAGTGGCGATTTGATGCTTGATTTCTTCATCAGCAACAATCCGCCCTTCTTCCATATTTACAAGGAACATCCGCCCTGGTTGCAAACGACCTTTCGATTCAATCATTTCAGGTGAGATATCTAATACCCCTGCTTCCGAAGCGAAGATGACTAGATCATCCTTGGTGACGTAGTAGCGCGAAGGACGTAAACCATTGCGATCTAAGACTGCGCCGATCATTGTGCCATCGGTGAAGGCGATGGATGCGGGACCATCCCAAGGTTCCATCAAACAGGAATGGTATTCATAAAAGGCTTTCTTCTCGTCGCTCATGGACTCATGGGCTGTCCAAGGCTCAGGAATCATCATCATCACCGCATGAGGCAGCGATCGCCCTGCGAGTACGAGCAATTCCAAAGCGTTATCAAAAATTGTTGAGTCACTGCCCTCAATGTTAATAACTGGCTTGATCTTGGAAATATCATCGCCAAACAAATCCGACTCAAACATCGACTGACGGGCAATCATCCAGTTAGTATTGCCGCGCAAAGTGTTGATTTCGCCATTGTGGGCAATGTAGCGGTAGGGGTGCGATCGCTCCCAACTGGGGAAAGTATTCGTACTAAAGCGTGAGTGAACCAGAGCTAGAGCGCTCTCCATATCGGGATCGCGCAGATCGGGGTAATACATTCCCACTTGCGCGGTCATCAACATTCCTTTATAAACAATCGTGCGGCAGGAGAGGCTAGAAGGATACCAGTAAGAATCAATATTTGAGGTGCGAATTGCCGTATGGGCAAGTTTACGCAGCACAAATAGTTTGCGATCGAAGGCGAGGTCATCGGCTAGATCAGGCGATCGCTGGATAAATACTTGCTGCATGAAAGGTTCACTGGATTGGGCGGTAGCCCCCAGTGAGGAATTATCAGTTGGTACGTCGCGCCAACCTAAAACCGTTAAGCCTTCGGCTTCAACTAATTGCGTAAAAGCTTGTCGGCCGTTTCTACGGGTTGCAGGATCGGGAGAAGCATAGACCATCCCTACACCGTACTGTCCTACTTCTGGCAAGGTGATATTTGCGGCGGCGGCTACTTTTACCAAGAATTTATGGGGGATTTGCATCAAAATCCCTGCACCGTCACCTGTATTTGTTTCGCAACCGCACGCGCCGCGATGCTCCAAATTTTCCAGAATTGTTAAACCCTGCTCAACAATCGCATGGGATTTTTTCCCTGACTTATGAACGATAAACCCGACTCCACAAGCATCGTGTTCAAATTGTGGATCGTACAAACCTTGTTTTACTGGCAATGCGTTGCTATTCATCATGGACTGAAAAGGATGGTATTTAAACGTTTATATTAGCTTGGACGTAATTGAGAAGTTACGACGGCTACATTGGATTGTACTAATAAATCTATGTCCTAGGTATGAGGTATTCAGGAATTAATCAAATCAGTTAGTCATAATCACTATTTTTGTTAGATTTGTTACAAAATTTTCGTGATCTGGTAAATGTGTAAGGGTTATAAGATTTTATAAAGAACCGATTATTTAGTGAAGTAGCTTCGCCACACCACTAAATAATCGGTTCTTTGATCTATGTATGCATTTGTAAACGTAAAGTCTTCGTAATGAAACCAATTTGGGTGTTTCCAGCGCCGAAGGTGCTGGAAACACCCAAATTGGTTTTTTGAAAGTCTACCGTTGGTGAGATTTCAAAAAATCGATTTTTATAATGAGAATTGCTGCTTGAAAACCCTTACTAGATTTAGTTTTTAATTCACAAAAGCTTTGCCTTCATTTTGTGATTTGGTATAAAGCCTAAGCATTATTAGCGCGGCATTTCGCCCTGCGCCACTAATGCTTAGGTAGCTCTTGGATGAAATACAGAGTAAATTAGCGTGAGTTCGATATAGCCATTAGCGGCGTGCTTCGCACGCCGCTAATGGCGAAAGATGGTAAGAATCGCTAAGCGATTCTTACCATCTTTCGCTTTCGTCAAACTGACGTTAAATTAGGAGCAGCAAAGATTTTTTGATGTTAATGTCCTAGTTCCATAACATGTTGACCAATCAGTTTACCTTTAATCGTAAGTACTTCTACTTGACAGTTTTACTCTTTTTAATAGAAGTTTATATCGCTATTTTTATCAAAGATCAGTTTATCCGTCCTTTTATTGGAGACGTGTTAGTAGTAATTCTGATTTACTGCTTTGTTAAATCCTTTTGGAAGGTTAGCGCTAAGGTGACCGCAATATCTGTTTTTGGGTTTGCCTGTGCGATCGAAGGATTGCAGTATCTAAATTTTGTCGATCGCCTAGGATTATCACAGAACAAACTTGTAGCAACTATTTTAGGAACAACCTTTGATTGGAAAGATATCTTCGCCTATGCTCTTGGAACTGCGATCATCCTAGTATGGGAAAGCCGCTAAAGGTTTGAGCGCAACATGTCTAGCTATAGCAATGTAAGTTTTGCTTAGGACATAAAACCAAAAAAGATGAGTGGCGGCGCGAAGCGCCGCCACTCATCTTTTTTGGTTTTGATTTGTCCTATCTATCTCTTGCGTTGCTATACTCACTCTGAGAGTGTTTTAAATTTTTTGTCCTTTAGGGACTTACACAAAATAGCTGAACCCAAAAACAAAGTGGCGGGCTAAGCCCGCCACTTTGTTTTTGGGTTTTATAGGGATCATTTTTCCCTTTAAACCGATCGCGTCATTTGCACTCGATAGCGTTCCTTTTTGGTAATCATGATCTCACCAATAGTAACTCTGCCTTTGCCACGAATGGCGATTAGGTCGCCAGTTTTGAGTTGATAGTTAGGCTGAGAAACTGTTTTCCAATTGACGCGCACATCTTCGCCGTTAATCAGATCCACCATTTTGCTACGTGACATCCCAAAACCGAAAGAAGCAATCGCATCTAGTCTTAAGGATGCTTCCGTGGAAGTAAGTTCTTTGGTGACAGGAATGCGAATTTTTAACTCTTCCCACGCGATCGCATTGACCTTGACGGGAACTGTTCGCACTTGATTAAAATGGATTTGCAAATATTCCATGAGTTCTGGAACAACGATCGCCTGTGCGCCTTTTTCGCCTAAGACATTGACATCACCTACCTTTTGACGCTCGATACCCGTACCAAGGAGCGCACCCAAAAAATCACGATGGGTTGCGGTGTCAAATAGGAAGTTTCCAGAAATTGATATGGGTGTAAGACTGACCATTGACTGATCGAGGGGCAATTCAGAACGGGCGATCGCTAATCTTTGGCGTTCGGCTTGTTCATAGCCACCCCATGCTAGGCAATGGATTTCGGTCATTTTGCCGAATACTTGTAGCGCTTCCGTAATTTCGGGCGGTGATAGAAAATCACTGCATACGACATCCCATGTTTGGATAGCGCGATCGCCTAAATCCAGCAATCGGCTAAGGGTATCGCGATTTTCAACATGATTCAATAGGTCACGAGGTAGCATTAAATTTCGTCAAATTCCTCTTCGGGAATGCGTTGTTTGGACTTGTCAGGAATTTTGGTTTCGCCCCAAGCATCACGGATCTGCTGTTGGGTTTCGTTACGAAAATTAGTTTTAGGTGATTCTAAATAATCGTCTTCAAAATCATCATACTCATCATCGTAGTTATCGATGGGGGCAGGTGGTGGGGCGATCGGGCGCGATGGCTCAGGACGAACTTCGGCTCTGGCTTGGCGACGTTGTTGCTGTGGGGGATTTACAGGTATGCGCTCCTCAGCCCAGTTATCGCCATCGTCCCATGATTGTTCTTGACGATAGACAGGACGTTGTTGCTGCGGTGGTGGTGAATAGGTGCTTCTTGTGCCAGATGACAGGGCATTGTCGCGAATGGTGGTGGATGGTGGCATGTAGTCATCCTCGAAGTCATCTTCCCAAGGTGCTTTACCTAGTCCTAGACGCTCTAGCAAGCCTTTGCTAAGTTGGGTCATCCGATCTTCCATGCCCTCGGTGACAATAATGCGATCACGTCCTACAGCAATGATTTCATTGACATCAAGCTCGTAGGTACTAATCAGGCTGGCAGGAATAATTGGGTTACCGATGGAGGCAACGATTAAGAAAAGTAAATCACCCGTCTCTGGGTCAAATTTAAAATCGCGTACTTTACCAAGCAATTCACCTGATTCTGTGACTACTTCGTTGTTAATCAGGGTGGTGTAGCGCTCAGTAATTAAAATATCTTCGAGTACCGACTCGTCATCTACCAAGATGGCATCTGGGCCTAGTAGGTCAATATTGTCAAGGGACATGAAAAATGTGTCACCTATGCCGATCGGTGTGCCTGGTACAAATCTTTCAGCGACGGTCATGCCGACGACCCGCCTCTGATCGACATCTAGCCAGATTTGGGTGACGATGCCAAGCCGCACGGCTGAGCGCTTGCTAAAGACTTGCAAACCCAATACGGCGGCACGTTGACGAAGATTTTCCGATTGCATCATGGCGGTGACGTGGCTCTAAAAGATTCCCAAACAATCCCCAACGAGTGGGGCATGAACTAAACAGGACGGTAAATACCTAGCCCTGATCTTAGCAGACTAGATCCCCGTCGGTATCTTAACGTTTGTTCGGTCGATTGTTCGGGCGATCGCCTATTGTGTCAATCAGGCTCTAGTCATTGAATTTAGTGGTATGAAAAACATAGAAACTGTGTGAAAGTAAGCTTTAAATTCTTTGTTATGACATTACAAGAACTACAAAAATAAGTATTGCAATTGCCAATTAGCGATCGCTGGCAGTTGGTGCAAACTCTCCTAGAGTCTCTAAACCGCGAGTCTCAACCAATTGTAAAACGTACTCTATTTCTGCCAAACATTTCACTTGAAAGGAATATATTCAACCGCATTAATCCATTCGTCAGGCTCCGAAGCTTGAGCGATCAATTCTAGATCTTTTACGAATTGCCCAATTGTGCCACCGAGTTGATGTCCAAAGATTAACCCTGCAAACTGTTTGCCTTCTGTTTGCCAAGTCTCAGCTAGAACTTTAAAGCGAATGTCTTGGGCAAAGAGAACTTTAGAGAACTCCTTGAGCTTTCATCCTGATGTAAAAAGGCGATCGCATAGATTGGCTAGTACTTTTTTGGACTTGCTCCCATTCTTCTTTGATTTCTTGGTCAATTTCTTTCTGATGATCGAAGTAATAACCCATTGCTGCATGGGCTTCTGCGGGTGTTAGGTAAAGGTGTTGACAGCATATTTCTTCGACTGACCAACCATAGGCGAGGTAATCCATGACGATTTGCGCTACTCGAATGCGTGGTAAGCGTTGCAGTCTGGCGGGTTGGTTGTCGCTTTTTTCGATATGTGGATAACTTAGAGCTAACATGATATTTTGCTTTTTTCTGGCTAAGTTGCCATATTTTTACAGTATAGTCTTTACTGAGGTTGATAAGATTTTCTTAAATGATGAGCTAATCATAGTTTCTCTATTTCAAACCATTCAAACCATCAAAAACTTTAATAAAGTGTTTCCAAATAGAATGATCTATAAATTATTAGATGGTAGATATTAGCTTGGTAAAATTTAGTAGATAGTATCTAATCCTTTACCAACATAATTTTAAGTCTGTATCTAAGAAGAAATTTTAATGAGATAATGTTATATGAAACTAGATTTAATGTATTACTGCCAAAATGATGATTTACCTGATAAGTGGATTCTAGAAGGATGTCGATTAGGAAATATCAACTTAATTGTTGGTAAAAATGCATCAGGCAAGACAAAAACTCTTAGAGCAATCAATCTTATAGCGTCATTACTATCTGGTGAAGTAGATGGTACTAAAATGATTCTTCTTTCAAGAGAATCAAGAGAGTGGACACTTATCTTTGATTCCCATGATGACACACAAAAGAGAACTTACGTCTTAAAATTTAAAAATGGAAAAGTTGTTGAAGAAAGCTTTACAATTGGCTCAAAGAAATATTTAGATCGCAATCAATCTGGGGAAGGAAGAGTATGGGCTGAGAAGTTGCAAGAAGAAATCGATTTTCAGACTCCTATTTATGAAGTAGCTGCCCTAAAGCGGCGTGATTCTATTCAGCATCCTTTTTTTGAAGAACTTTATGTTTGGGCAAGTTCCTTACGTTACTATCAGTTTGGGACAGAGTTAGGCAAAAGAAAACTCATGCTTAATACCAAAGATATTAACTCTATCAGAGAAAATATTGATTTTAAGAATACTGGTCATGTGGTTAATATTTTTGTTTTAGGCAAAGAAGAGTTAGGAGACAACTTTATTGACGCAATAAAATTAGATATGGGATTAATAGGATACAAAATATCCGAGATTGGTACTAAATCCCCCATTTCCGAAGAACCAGTCCAAGAGGGTGACCTTCAATGTTTATATATTCAGGAAGTTGATTTGTTTGAAAAAACAGAACAAAGATATATGTCTCAAGGTCTTTTTAGGGCATTGTCTCTAATAATTCAAATTAACTATTCACTTCTTGCTGAAAAGCCTAGTTGTATATTGATTGATGATATTGGTGAAGGTCTAGATTTTGAGAGAGCTTCAGCTATGATTAAAGTACTCATTAGCAAAGCAGAATCTGGTTTAGTGCAATTAATAATGACCACTAATGATCGCTTTATTATGAATGGTGTTCCTCTTGAGTACTGGTCAGTAATTGAGCGCAAATCTGGCTTAGCAAGACTTCATAACACTTATAATTCAAAGCAAGTTTTTGACGACTTCAAGTTTACGGGGTTGAACAATTTTGATTTTTTCTCTTCTCAGTTTTATCTTGACGGATTTGGTGAAGAGGAGATAGAAAATTAGTGAAAAGACTTGCGATTTTTGTAGAGGGACAAACAGAGAAAATTTTTGTTAGAAAATTACTTGAAGAGATTGCTGGTAAAAGCAATATTGCTATTGCCGAGCAAGATATGCAAGGTAAACAGAATAGTAGATTTACAGCATTAACTATGAGTGATCCTGTTACTGCACAAACCAAATATTACGTTCTAATATGTAATTCTGGCAGTGATAATAGTGTTGTTTCTGATATTCGTGATCAGTATGTTAGCTTGGTAAGCTCTGGTTACAGTAAAATAATTGGATTAAGAGATGTTTATCCAATTCCAATTACAGGTAAGGGTATTTTAGAGCGAAGGTTACTTACAGTATTACCAAGAGGAAGTGTTGCTTCACATATAGTACTTGCTGTAATGGAAGTAGAAGCATGGTTCTTGGCAGAGTGGAAGCACTTTGTGAAGATTGACATAAACCTTACCATATCGTTAATTCAGTCAAGTTTAGGGTTTAATCCTAAACTTGACAATATGGAGAGTAGAAATCATCCTGCCGAAGATTTACATCAAGTTTATCAGCTTGTAGGTAAATCTTATAGAAAGAAAGAGAATCAGGTAAATAGAGTAGTTTCAAATTTAGATTACGAATTCTTATACTTAGAGCTTGCGGCTATTGTCCCAAGTCTTGGGAAATTTATTAGTTATATTGATGACTTTATGAAGCTTTAGTTACGATCGCATTGTTTGAAGCTTTTTCCAAGCAGCCTCATTATCAGTTTTTACTTTCTAGCTCCACACTACATTTATTCTCAAAGCGATCGCAAGTCCACACTAGCGACTCAGCAAAACTTTTCAGTTAGTAAAAGAAGATTCGCGATGCTTGATCAACGTCTCCACAGGCAACGCACTCCGCAGATGTTGCCAAGGTAAAACTTGATTCACATCCCAATCCTCATGCACATACCAAGCAAGGGGCGGCAACTGTCCCCGCAATTCCTTAAAGGCGCGTTTGTAAGAGCCATCACTCGGCACATCCCCATCGCTATAGCTGCAAGCCAAAATTAATAACTTAGTCAAACGGCGATCGCCTCTCGAAATAAGCGCTTGCACCAGTGAATCTTTGTAACTCTCAGGACGAAAATCTATCCCTTTCGGTAATAGCTTCTTACGGAAATACTGCATTTTCTTCTCAGCGGTCGTGCTGACACCTTGCCACTGCCAAGGCGTATGAGATTTCGGAACAAAGGTACTGCAACCAAAGGTGATTTTTAATTTTGGTGCAATCTTACGCAGGGAAACTAGCATCTCAATCGTTTGCTCGATATCGTCATCATTTTCCATCGGCACACCTGCCATCCCATAGAGCTTTAAAGACTTCAAACCACCAGCCTGAGCATTGATCGCCGCTTGCTTAATTTCATCATTGTGCAACTTCTTATTAATGATTTCCCGCAAACGTTCAGAACCACTTTCGATCGCAATAGTAACAGACCGACTATCACGAGTAGAGAGAATTCTTGCTAATTTCTCTGTCAGTGTATTGGTACGCACCGATGCAAGACTGAGGCGCACATCATCAAACTGCGGCTGAGCGAGATGATCTAGTAAAGTATCAAATTCAGGATGTTGGGTAATCGAAGCACCGAGCAAACCTAAACGTTTGGTTACAGTTAGTCCTTTAGCGATCGCAGGCATCAGACTTGACTCTAAACTCGCAGTCCGAAAGGGAAGCGTGAGATAACTAGCTAAACAGAAGCGGCACATCTCTGGGCAACTCCGCACCACTTCCACCATAAAAATGCTTTCCCATGCTGCTTTTTCGGTCACAACCGTAGAAGCTGAGAGCGTATTGCCTTTGTAGGTTTGTTTATGGATGATTGCGGGAATCTCGGAATCAATGGGTTGAATGGAAGTAATTGCACCATCATCGGATTCGTAGGTAACTGCATAGAACTGCGGAACATAAATTCCATCTAGTTTTGCTAAATGGCGCAATTTTACTTCACGGCTAGCATGACGTACTTCTTGATAAGCATTGAGGAAGTTCCCAATTAATTCTTCGCCATCACCGAGTAAAACAATATCAAACCATGCTGCGAAGGGTTCAGGATTGGCGGTGAGGACTGGTCCCCCACCGAATACTAATGGATGCTCATCAATGCGATCGCAAGTATCAATGGGAATCTCAAATTTTTTTAATGCGGCAAGAATATTGACATAATCCAGTTCCCACGAAAATGAAAAGCCTAAGATCTCAATCTGGCGGGGTAAATCCTCATGGGCATCGGTAAACCAACGACTGACATTAACTTGCGATCGCGTGGCTAGGTTTGCCCAAACTCCTTGATAGCCTAAGCTGGTAATTCCTACGGTGTAGGTATTTGGAAAAGCAAAGACAATATTTACTGCATCATGGTCTGGTGTAGTGGGGTCAAACAGTAAATATTCAGACTGAAAATAGGATTGATTCAAGGTTTCGGCAATAGATCGCAATATCGCTATTATGCCAGTAATTTTTGATCGCTGAACCAATAGCCATTTTGAAAAGTGTTGCAAAGCAACACTTTTCAAAATGGCTATTGGTTCTAGTTAAGCAATCCGCATTTCCTCAATAAAGGAAATCCCATCAAAAACTCCATCCTTAAAGGCTTGGGTGCTACGAACGCGATGATTTTCGCTTAGTAAAGTCATTGTTTCTATAAACGTAATGAGCGCACCATCTTGAGTCTTATTTGCCCGAAAACAAACTAAATCCTGACCAGCATCCCATGCGATCGCCGAAAAATCACTATAACTACTTGAACACATTTTCAAAATTCGATCCTCAAATTGCCCTTCAAAATCAAGCTGAAGGCGCGAACCATCGGCGTATTCATACTTGTTCACCTGTTGATACTGATTACCTGCGATCGCGATCGTAAAGCTGCCGACAAAGCTCCGCGAAAAATGTCCCTGCTGATCAGTTTTAATATACTCACCCTTCCAAGTGCCAATATGACGGGTAAATATTTCAGGAACTTGTTCTAAATTTGGAGTAATTTCAGAGGTTGTAATCATTTAATTTGTTTTTTCTAAACAACTTTGCATTTATGGTTTGAGAGAGTGCGCCCCGAAGGGGCGCACTCTCTCTATTTGTTAACGACGACCAATTTTTCGACTTACTTCGCGACTTGTGCGTTGATATTCATGGACAATTGGTAATCTCTCGGTCTGGTATTTTTCGAGCGCCTCGTCAATACTGGCGCTCGATTTGAGATACTGCGTTAGCAACAAGCCATCTTCCCATCCTGAAGTCATACCTCTAGCGCGAGTAGAACTCTTCGCGTGAGCCGCATCACCAATTAAAAGAACGCGCCCATCATATAACTGAGGTAAGGGATCGATATCGTAGGAGTAACGACAAATCATCGTTTCTGGATGTGTTGATTCAATTACCTTTCGGGCATCTTCTGGAAGTTTCGCTAATTCTTGAGCAGGAATATTTGTATTAATCGGCTGTAGCATTCCCTTCTCAGCATCCGTTTGTTCAGTTTCAATAAAGAATCCCCAATGGGTATGAGTAGCATCAATATGAAAAAAATTGGCATAAATGCCGCGACCCCGCACATAAACAAAAAAGTTACCTTCGGGACAGAAGCTATGATCTTCAACAATTCCGCGCCAAACGAGATCCCCTAAATAGTGAAGCTCAACATTGGGAACGACAGACTGACGCACCTTAGATAGAATCCCATCCGCACCAATAATTAAATCTCCTTCCCATTGACTACCATCTTTAAAATGGGCGATCGCACTACGACCAGTTTGAGAGATTGTAGCTAATTGAGCATTAAATTGAATCCGATCGGTTGGTAAAGTATCGAGAATTGCTTCTAAAATTGCCTTGCGATGGACGAGCATTCCTGGCAGTTCATCTTCCGCATAGGTAACAGATTCTGAATTGATGAATCCCCCCTTAAGATTACGGAACTCAAACAATTTAACAGGATTACCAGCTTCAATAATTTTTTGAGTGATTTTGGGGTTGCCCTCATGCAGAGCTTTCATTCCCGATTGGACGATTAGAATGCCGCATCCATCGGTACGGACTACTGGGGCTTTCTCAAACAAGGTAACTTGAAATCCTTCTTGAATAAGTAGACTGGCAAGATAAGCCCCTGATGTTCCTGCGCCGATAATACCTATCTTGCTGTTGGTAGAAATCATTTGAGCCTCTTTGACGTTTAATTTGGCGTTGTTTTGATCATAATCAATATTTCTTTATCTATCAGCTTTTTGTATTTTATGTAACATTGCCATAACTCTAACTTAGAAACTATGTAAGAGTTACTTTCTATTGAAAAAAGCTCCAAGAGATCCCCCCAATCCCCCTTTTTAAGGGGAGGGGTGGGGGGATCTAGACAATTCTTAAATGGGTTCTTAAGCGCATGTTTGCAAGGCGGATATCTCCGCACTCACAATTCGATCTAGATTTCTAGTTATCTTCTCCATTTCCCAATTCCACCAAGCAATTTCGAGTAACTGCGCGATCGCTTGATCTTCAAATCTTTTACGAATCAATGTAGCAGGATTGCCACCAACGATCGCATAGGGTGGCACATCCTTAGTAACCACAGATTTGGAGGCAATTATCGCGCCGTCGCCTATTTTTACGCCTGCCATAATCACAGATTCATAGCCAATCCAGACATCATTCCCAATCACAGTATCGCCTTTGTAAGGGAATTCCAGATTTTGCGGTTTCCATTCATTCCAAAAGATTTGAAATGGATAGGTAGAGATACCAGACATACTATGATTTGCGCCGTTCATGATGAATTTCACGCCACGAGCGATCGCGCAAAATTTACCGATGATCAGCTTGTCGCCAATAAAGTCAAAGTGATACAGGACATTACGTTCAAAGTTTTCTGAATCTTCTGGATCATCGTAATAGGTGTAGTCGCCAATGATGATATTCGGGTTAGTAACTGTGTTCTGAATAAAACAGACTTGTGGAAATCCTGCCATTGGATGGGGATTTGTGCGATCGGGATAGTTCATAGATGCCACTCATACTGAATCTCAAAATGGCATAGCCATTTTATGGATTTAAAACCTTTACTGGGCTTATTTTTTGAAGGGAATCAACAGGGATTTGCATGTTTAAATCAAATATTTTGCCAAAGCTTTGGGCGATCGCTTCCTTTATTTTTACAAACTTAATATCTGGTACAAACTGATCAAGATTACAAACTTGGCAATTGGTAATTCCACAAGGCACTATGCGATCAAATCCTGATAAGTCCATATTTATATTCAACGCAAATCCATGCATGGTGATCCATTGACTAACCTTAATGCCAACTTGAGCGATTTTTTGATTTTGACCTGAGTTATTAATCCATACACCAGTTAAGCCTTGAATGCGTTGCGAAGCCACGCCAAAATTAGCTAATACTTGAATGATTACTTCCTCAAGTTGGCGCAAGTACCAATGCAAATCGCGTTGATGATAGTCAAGGTTTAAGATGGGATAGGCTACCAATTGCCCGATCGCATGATGGGTGACTTCACCGCCGCGCTCGATGCGATGGCATTCGATATGAGGATCATCAGGACTAAATTTTAAAAAATCTAAGCTCGATCCCTGACCAAGTGTATAAACAGCAGGATGTTCAATTAGCAATAAAACATCGGGTAAGTCTTTTCCTTCTCGTCTTGCTTGTTTGCGCTCCTCAACGAGTTCTTTCTGCCATTGCCATGCTGTTAGATATGGAATGGGGCGATCGCCTTGGTAAAGCAAACAAGTTCGATTCATATTAAAAGCTTGAATAACTATAGAAAAATAGGTAAGGGATGGGCGGCGCGAAGTGCCGCCCATCCCTTACCATGATAAATCATTTCCTTTTTAGGACCATAGCAATGTAAGTTTTGCTTAGGACATAAAACCAAAAAGATGAGTGGCGGCGCGAAGCGCCGCCACTCATCTTTTTGGTTTTGATTTTTCCTATCTATACTCTTGCGTTGCTATACCAGAAAAAGCGCAGTGAATTAAAACGGAAATCTTGGAATACGAATATTTGGTGTTGGTATCCTTGGGATTGAAATTGGGAAATTTGCACCTGGAAATAGACCATTAAAAACTGAACGAACCTTATCAATTCCGGGGATTTGATTGGTAAAGCCCTGAAATAGATTTCCTTGGAGTAGTCTGACAAACTCATTCTCCGTCAGTTGCTGAATTATTCCCAAAGTACCTTCCTGACTAACTTCAACCTTTTCACCAGCTTTGAGGACAACTTCATCTGATTGATCGGCAGGCTGTGAATCCTGTTCAATTTTGAGTGTCGGTTTGTCATTGGCTGGCTTTCCATTAAGAGGATCTACAGATTGCCCTCCCTGTTGAGGATTCGTTGTTGGTAATACTGGTCTTGTCGGTACAGTTGGTGTTGTAAATTGCTTTACCTTGGGCGCTATAGCTGGAGAAATGATATTGGGCTTCGGCTTGCTTGGTGTTGTTGGTTTAGTTGTTGGTTTAGTTGTTGGCTCGTCATCTTCATCAATGAGGGGAATTGCATTGCGCTTGACCACAACTTCACCCTCTAATACTGTGACCTGTTGATTACCTGACTCATCTACTTCTAGCAGATAAGTTGTTCCGCGTACACCTGTCGTAATCGATGCTGAGCAAGCATTAACTGCACCATTAATTAAAATTGTTCCCTTCCTCAGTCGGGCGCATTGCCCAATATTTAGAACTGAATTAGCGGATAACCGAGCAACTGCACCAGTATTAAACAAAAGTGCAGTCCTAGAATTACCAGTGCGGACTTGCTGTTTCTGTTTTGCTACATCCTTGAGAGATGCTCGCTTATTTTGAATAAAAACTTGATTTCCATCAAGAATTTCCTGCACAGTAGCTTGAGTTGATTGTGCAGATACAGGGGCAATCTGTGGAGCCGCTAGCGCAAAAATGCATACACCTGTCAAGAAAAAGGCAAGTCGCTTTCGGTGAGGCTGTCTAACAACTCCCTGTATAGAATTTGGTAAATGGTTCCATAAGTACATATGTGATTGATCTCCCTAATTGAGCTTGAGACAGGGTTTAATAAATTGAAGGTTGCGTCCCAATTTCTCGATCTCTAATCGCAAAAGACAGTTACATTATGCAAAAGGTTTCATTAACGTCTGAGTTAGTTACCAATAATAGTTTGATTTCAACCGATCAGGTGAGTTACCAAACTAAATTTCGCACACTTTTGACGAATGTTTCAGTAGCGATCGCCCAAGGGAGCAAAACTGCGCTAATTGGCGCAACGGGTTCGGGAAAAACGACATTTTTACGCTTACTCAATCGTTTGACCGATCCATCGGTGGGGACTATTTTTCTCGACGGCAAAAATATTCAAGAAATTCCCATTCAGACTTTACGGCGAAGGGTGATGCTGGTTCCACAGGAACCGAGCTTGTTGGGGATGACTGTGCATGAAGCGCTTAGCTATCCACTCAAGCTGCAAAATTTACCCCAAAGTGAAATTGATGGGCGATCGCAAAAATGGATTGACAAATTGCAAATTGATCGCAAGTTACTCAATCGCTCAGAACTAGAGCTATCCCTCGGTCAAAGACAATGGATAGCGATCGCCAGAGCTTTAATTATGGAGACAGAGGTAATCTTGCTAGATGAACCGACTTCGGCATTAGATCGAGGTTTATCGCATTTGCTATTAGATACCCTAACTGAGATAACTCAATCACCCCAGCCTGTAACCGTAGTCATGATCAACCATCAACTTGATCTAGTTCAAACATGGTGCGATCGCCTCATTTGCTTGCATAAGGGAGAATTAGTACAGGATGCTGAGGCAAGTCTAATCAATTGGCAAGAGATTGATGATTTGTTGAGACGCGATTCTAGTCCCCAGAAAAGCGATGAATTTTAATGCCAAGTTAAGCAATGGCTACGCTATTTCTTAGCCAAACGTGAGTTCGATATAGCCATTTGCGTCGAACATACGTTAAACAAAGGTTTGCTTAGCACAACCCAAAATACAAGTAGCGGCGCTTCGCGCCGCTACTTGTATTTTGGGTTTAACCAATTTGGTAGGTTTGGTTTCTACCTAGTTCTTTAGCTCGATACAATGCATAGTCAGCCGCTGTCACCAACACTGAAGGGTGGGAATCGACCATCGGAACCAAAGAAGTCACTCCCATACTTAACGTCACAAGCTCGCTAACAGCCGAATCCTCATGGGGTATGGCTAATTCTAGAAGCCCCTGCCGAATAATTTCGGCAATAGCCATAGAACCTTCGATGTCAGTATTTGGTAGCACTAGCACAAACTCTTCGCCACCATAACGCGCCGCCAAATCCGCAGGACGACGTACTGATTGCTTAATCAAAAGTGAAACCTTGCGTAGACAATCATCACCAACTACATGCCCATAGGTATCGTTATAGTTTTTAAAAAAATCAATGTCACACATGATCAAAGACAAGGGCAAATGCTCTCTAGCTAGTCTCTGCCACTCTTGATCTAAATATTCGTCAAAGCATCGTCGATTGGCAAGCTGCGTTAAACCATCTAAATTAACTAAGCGCCCTAATTTTTCATTAGCTTCTTGCAATAAAGTTTCCGCAATAATCCGACTATTAATTTCTTGTTTGAGTCGTTCATTTTGTTCTTGTAGCTGTTTTTGCAATCTTCTCAATGTGAGCTGATTTTCTACCCGAGCCAGTACTTCTGCTATTTGAAATGGCTTAGTGATGTAGTCAACCCCCCCAACAGCAAAAGCTTGTACTTTGTCTAAAACCTCGTCCCGCGCACTAATAAAAATGACAGGAATATCTCGAGTGCTATCAATCGACTTTAATTGCTCACAGACCTGAAACCCATTTATATTTGGCATATTAATATCCAACAACACCAAGTCAGGCATTTCAGTCTGTACGGTTGATAATGCTGTTAAGCCATCACTTACACCACTTACTTCATAACCCTTACGTGTCAACATACTTATTAGCAAATGTAAGTTGGGTGGCGTGTCGTCTATAACTAGCACGGAATCTTTTTTAGGCAAGGCTTCAGGCAGTTGCATGTTCCTATCTTTAGACCATTTTGAACGCAGTATGAGAATTTATCGCTCTATAGTATGGTTTTTGAGATACTAATTACTCCATATCTTGAAAATACATGAAAAGCTTATTGCCTAGATATAGCGAATTGTGAGAATTTGTCAGAAGCCCATATTTCAGACATGTTTCTCTCAAATACTTGAAAATCACCATAGATTATTTAGTTAAGCATGGTTTACCCATAATTGTTATAACAATTAAACTTTAGACTATCTATAGCTTAAAAATTGTATTGGAATATCTAGATTTTTTGCGGGAAATTTGTGTCAAATCAAAATGCTGGTTATTCAAACTGCTATGAAGAGGCGACCAACCCGTAAAGTGCTATCGCAATTCTGAATAAATTGGGACAGTTCGCTACTCTCTGAAATTTATTTTAATCTCTTCAGTTATTTTACTGATGTTACCGTAGAACAAAGATCGTCATCATGTTTCCATGTCACGTTAAAAGAGGATTTCGAGACCAAATCCCTAAATATTTGCAAAAGTAGTGGCTTGGTCTCCAAGTCCCAATTTCAGCGTTCTACGTAACATCAGTTATTTAGTCGTATAGCTGTAGTCAGTCTTGTTAATAGTGTGAAGTGGCGCTTCGCGCCACTTCACACTATTTGGGTTTTGATTTGTCCTGATACAGGTGGCTATAGCTATAGAACCCTAACATTGATGGCTATAGCTATATCAGTTAAGATACTTGGTAATGTTGAGTGTTCTCCCCTCCACATAAATTCTTTTAATCATTGTGTTTAGCTAATGTCTAGTAGTGCATCTCAAAGAATCGATCTCTCAGGAAGTGCTTTGGGAATGGTCTCAACTATTAGTTTCCCTGCGATCGTTGGAACTGCTGACATGATGCTCAAATCAGCAACGGTAAGACTGGTCGGTTATGAAAAAGTGGGCAATGGTTTTTGTACGGCGATTATCCGTGGTTCAATTACCGATGTTCGCATGGCTGTCGAAGCAGGAGCCGAAACTGCCAGAGAATTTGGGCAACTAGTCTCCACAATTGTGATTCCCCGTCCTTACCCCAATTTAGAAGCGATTCTGCCAATTAGTAGTCGCCTTAGTCAGTTAACAGATGGTCAATATAGCCGTCTGAGTAATCAAGCGATCGGTTTGCTGGAAACCAGAGGTTTTCCTGCGATGGTGGGAGCCGCCGATATGATGTTGAAATCAGCAGATGTAAATCTGGCAGGCTATGAAACTATTGGGGCAGGGTTATGCACAGCAATTATTCGTGGCAATGTCGCCGATGTGGCGATCGCGATCGAAGCAGGAATGTATGAAGCCGAACGTATTGGCGAGTTTCATACCCTGATGATTATTCCTCGTCCTCTTGACGATCTCGAAGAAACCTTGCCAACTTCAGAATATTGGATCGAAACACCAATACCTGTAAGCATCCCCATGATTTCCTTGCAAGAGCAAGAGCGAGAATTAGTACAATTACCTAACTTAGAGATTGCCGAAGTCGAAACTATTTCGATAGGCGATCTCTAAGATGATTTAGAAAAGCCAAAACAGTAAAAGCTTTGCAAAGCAAAGCTTTTACTGTTTTGGCTTTTGTAATTTTGTAGCTTATCCTGAACTCACGCTATACCAATTAACAAAATGTGAGTTCGATATAGCCATTTGCGGCGTGCGAAGCACGCCGCAAATGGCTATATCGAACTGACGTTAACAAAAGTGTTGCAACACTTTTGTTAATTAAAAACCAAACCTAGTAAGGTTTCTAAAAACACAAAATGGCTACGCCATTTTGTGTTTTGGTATTACTTAGGCATACAGAGCTATAACAATTATTGGGTTGAGAGCCTATTTTAAAAATGGGAAAGAAATATAGCAATCCTAAATGAGTTGTGAGAGTGCGACCCGAAGGGTCGCACTCTCACAACCCTCCAAATCTTACAAATCATTTAGGATCGCTATATATCTTGATGCTAATAAGCCAAGATTATATGCACTATTTAGATTTATCATGACGGCTTATATTGTCAAATGTACCGCCACTCGTTATCGTATATATAAAGATAGAGTTGAATATATTAATATTATTCATTCTCCCTGATTATTCAGATTTAGAATGGCTAAGTCTGTAGTAATAAATACTTATTTACTATTTTTTAATAACTAGGTTAAGTAAATTAATTGCAACAGTAAGTCAAAAATATCTCTGTAAATTAGCTGCGAAAGCTGACTACAAAAAATGTAGCTGCTGAAGCGCCGAGCGTCATCTCATTTTTATTTTGTATTAAAAATTTGAAATTTGATGTTTAAAGCGAACCGATCGTAGCTAAGATCAGTAGTTGCGCTTGTGCATCTACATCTTTTGATAGATACAACCTCAAGAACTTCAGTTTTTTAGAGAGTCGTAAGGACACTGACTTAAATTATGGCGATCGGTATTGGAATGATCGAGACCAGAGGCTTCCCCGCAGTTGTAGAAGCTGCTGATGCTATGGTCAAGGCTGCTCGCGTCACCCTTGTGGGTTACGAGAAAATCGGTAGTGGACGGGTAACTGTCATCATCAGAGGTGATATCTCTGAGGTGAAAGCTGCCATGGCTGCTGGTGTTGAAGGTGCAAATCGGGTTAATGGGGGCGAAGTTGTTTCGACTCATACCATTGCTCGACCACACGAAAACCTAGAGTACGTTCTGCCTATTCGCTATACGCGAGAAGTAGAGCAATTTGCTTTTTAAATTTACTTAGTAAAGATTGTCTCAAAAAGACTCTCTCAAAAAAGTATCAAAAGACTAAATTTTCATTAATTTCATTATCTGTTTTTTATAGGAGAACATTAATTATGGCGATCGCAGTTGGAATGATTGAAACCCTTGGTTTCCCTGCCGTTGTAGAAGCAGCAGATGCTATGGTCAAGGCAGCTCGCGTAACCTTAGTTGGCTACGAAAAGATCGGTAGTGGTCGTGTAACCGTTATCGTCCGTGGCGATGTATCCGAAGTACAAGCTTCAGTAGCAGCAGGTACTGAGTCCGTAAAGCGTGTAAACGGCGGACAAGTACTTTCCACACACATCATTGCGCGTCCTCACGAAAATCTTGAATACGTTCTACCTATTCGTTATACCGAAGAAGTCGATCAGTTCCGTGACAATGTGAACTCTATCCGTCCTATCAACCGTCCATAGTAAGGACTTAGCTAGCGCGATCAACCTTTATCCAAAGGTTGTTTTTGTTATTACTCAGACTTTGCCTAGCATCTATCCGTATTTCATTCATTCTGTAAACGTACTCATAACAATATGCAAATCGCTAAAGTTTGCGGTACGGTCGTCAGTACCTACAAAGAGTCCAATTTGTCTGGAACTAAGTTTCTGCTTTTGCAAGTTATTGATTTGCAAGGGCAGTTGCTTCCAGAGTACGAAGTGGCTGCTGATACAGTCGGTGCTGGGGTAGACGAATGGGTGCTATTTACCCGTGGTAGTGGTGCTAGACAAGTGACAAATAGCGAAAACCGTCCGATTGATGCCGCAGTTATTGCGATCATCGACACCGTGAGTCTGAGCGATCGCACTCTCTACAGCAAAAAATACAGTGAGAGAATGCTATAGAGGTATTTATTCGTAAGTATCTCTCGTTCAATTATTGATCAGCGCTAGTAAATATACAGTTCTCCGACGTTGTAGCTTAAGTTGTTATTTGGAGGAGCGCTTTTAAGTTCTTATACTCTCGATTTTGACAATCAGAATATAAGTAAAGCTTAGAAGTGCAGATTCACTATGGTAGTTCGTAGCTTTGCTGCCCCCCCTACACCTTGGTCTAGGAACTTGGCAGAACCCAAAATCGATCCATCCGCCTACGTTCATTCTTTTTCCAATTTAATTGGCGACGTTTATATCGGCGCTAATGTTTTGATTGCCCCTGGAACTTCGATTCGTGCAGATGAGGGTAATCCTTTTCATATTGGCAATAGTACGAACGTCCAAGATGGCGTTGTGATTCACGGTCTGGAAAAAGGTCGCGTGATTGGCGATGACGGTAAAGAATATTCTGTCTGGATTGGTGATAGTACCTCCATCACGCATATGGCTTTGATCCATGGGCCAGCCTATGTGGGGAATAATTGCTTTATTGGGTTCCGCTCGACGGTATTTAATGCGCGAGTCGGTGACGGCTGCATTATTTCCTTACATGCCCTTGTCCAAGATGTAGAAATTCCTGCGGGTAAATATGTTCCTTCTGGTGCAGTGATTACAACGCAGCAACAAGCCGATCTGCTACCGAATGTACGGGAATCAGACCAAAACTTTGCGAGTCATGTTGTCGGTATCAACGAGTCCTTAAGACAAGGTTATCGCTGTGCTGCTGATATTGCCTGCATTACACCGATTCGCCAACAACAAGAGAACTCGTCACAGCCAATCAGTGATGCTGCTGCCAGTTTTAATACACAGCTTAACAAGCAACATTCTAATCAAATTAATCAAAACCTTACAAATACACCAGCACAGAGGAATGAACCTATGAATGGGGATCTAGCACAGCAAATACGACAACTTTTAGCTCAGGGCTACCATGTAGCGGCTGAGTACGCCGATGAACGTCGATTTCGCACTGGATCTTGGCAGTCCTGTGCCATCCCACATACATCTGAAGCTTCAACCGTAATTGCGGCTGTCCAAAATGCTCTAGCTGAAAACGAAGGTGAATATGTGCGTTTGTTTGGAGTCGATCCTAAAGCTAAGCGCCGCCTTGCCGAGACAATTATTCAACGCCCCAGCGATAAGCCTGTGGTAATTAGCAATTCTGCTCCTAGTAACAATACTTACACTGCACCTAAAGCTTCATCTAATGGCGCAGCTAATGTGAGCAACAATGACATTTCTACCCAAGTTCGTCAACTTCTCGCTCAAGGATATCGCATTAGTACTGAGTATGCTGATGCCCGTCGGTTTCGTTCCGCAGCATGGATGACTGGCCCTGCGATCGATGCATCCAATGAATCTACAGTGATCGCGGCATTAAATAGTATTCTGGCTGAGCATGAAGGTGAATATGTGCGTTTGGTAGGAGTCGATCCTAAAGCGAAACGTCGTGTCGTAGAAACAATTATTCAACGTGCTGATAGTCAAGCGGTGAGAATTGGTCAGTCCAATGGTAATGGTGCAGCAGCCAGCTATAGCGCACCTCGTGCAACCAATGGCAATGGTGTGGCAAATGATGTATCAACTACCGTCGGTCAACTTTTGGCTCAAGGTCATCGCATTAGTGTTGAACATGCCGATGAGCGTCATTTCCGTACAACTTCTTGGCAGACTCTGCCCGCTATTACAGCTAGCAGTCCTGCGGCAGCGATCGCTGCTTTAGAGAACTACATTGCTGAATATAGCGATGAGTATGTGCGCCTTGTCGGAGTTGACACCAAGGCAAAACGCCGAGTTGTCGAACTGCTAGTACATCGCCCAGGGGGGCAGCCTGTAGCTGCAACTCGGACTGCGGTTAAGGTCAGCAACTCTAGCAATAGTTCCTATGGTGGCGGTAGTGTTGGTAATCTCAGTGCAGATATGCTGTCACGGATTCGTCAACTGTTGTCTCAGGGATATCGCATTGGCACTGAACATGCTGATGAGCGGCATTTCCGTACTAGTTCTTGGCATAGCTGTTCACCGATCGCCGCTTCAAACGAGTCTGAAGTAATTCGAGCCTTAGAAGCTTGTCTCGCTGAGCATGGTGACGAGTATGTGCGTTTGCTAGGTATTGACACCAAGGCAAAACGTCGCGTATTTGAAGGTATTATTCAACGTCCTGCAAAGTAACGTTTCTAGAGAACCTCGCAAAGCGAGGTTCTCTATTTAGAAAGTAATTAGCGAGTAATTGTTGTCAAGAATTTAGCAAAGCCCTTGATGAATTTATACCAAGTTAAGAAATGGCTACGCCATTTCTTAACTTGAAAACCCTTACTAGGTTTAGTTTTTAATTCACAAAAGTGTTGTCACATTCTCGTGAATTGGTATTAGAGAATATAAAAATCATGCAATCGAACTACTTACCACCTTTAGAACCGATCGGAGATTTTCGCTCCTACGTTTGTGGGGATGTAGTGATCGATGAGACGGCGGCGATCGCATCGGGCGTATTGATCCAAGCTGATCAGGGTGGACGAATTACGATCGCTGCAGGTGTATGCATTGGCATGGGTGCTGTTCTTCATGCCCAAGATGGACTTTTAGAAATTGGGGCTGGGGCAAATTTGGGGGCTGGGGTTCTAGTTTATGGAACTTGTAAAATTGGGGAAGGGGCTTGCATTGGTGCTTCGAGTTCAATTGTGCGTGCGGTAATTGGCAAAGGCGCGATCGTGCCACCTTGTTCTTTGATTAGTGGTTTAGAGCAAAGTGCAGTGGAGAAAGAGGCGAGTCCTGCGATCGCCCAAGAATTAGAAATTAGTAAGACTTATACGTCGCCCACAAACCACTCGTTTACACATACCTATTCATCGGCACAACCCTTAGCCAATAATCTTGGGCAGGCGATCGGCTTCAATCAAGCAAACTTAAATGGTGCTGATAGTATTGCTGGCAATGACAATATAGTTGAACGATCAACGACGGAAACCTATGTGCATACGAGCTTAACCGCAACACCAGAGAGTGTTATTGCTAACTCTGTAGAGCGCACAGTCACAGAAACACAGGTTGAGATTCCCACAGATGCGATCGCGGATCAGGGTTTAGAAACTGTTGATGTTTTGAGTGGACAAGCTAATCCAGCCGTAAATCCTCTAGAAGCCAATATCTCGACTCTAGCAACTGCGAATTCTGCACAAGCTAAGGCTCATGCTCAATCTCAAATTAATCGCTTCATCAAAAGGCTTTATCCACAAAACTAAATTACGGTAGCTATTCTCATGTTCTGTAGAAGCCGAGATTGGGGCTTGGAGACCAAGCCCCTACCGTAAAATGTAGGGATTTGGTTTCCAAATCCTCTTTCAAGATGACATTGAAATATCATGATTATCTATGTTCTAAGTAACACCAGTTATTAATTGAACGAATCAGAAGGAATTTTATACAACGCTTTCTAAGTACAGGACAAAAAATCAAAAATAGAACGCCAAAATCCCCTGAAATCGTTACTAAGTAAAGCTTTCGGGCTTATTGAGCCAAATCCTTACTGGGAGAGCATTTCAAGCTTTTTGTCCTGTACTTAGCAACGCTTTATAAAATTCTTTGCTTGGTTTTGAGCGCAAACCATGTAAATCACCCAGTTAGCGCTTTCTGATTTTTAATCAAACCTATACAGTAGAAACAAATGATAAATCACTTTGTTTCTGGGTTTGTATGGCTGATATAGCTATCGACCTGTATCAGGACAAATCAAAACCCAAATAGTGTGAGGCGGCGCTTCGCGCCGCCTCACACTATTTGGGTTTTATGTCCTAACAAGAAAGGCAACAGCTATAGTGCTAACTGTATGTGACTAAAATCACTCAGAACTTGATATCTAAATTACATTTTTACTTTTATATATCAATTATCATGAATGTAATTAAAGTGATATTTAGTCGATAAATCTGAAAATTATTATAGTCAAAGTCTATAAATGCACTTTAACTAAGGCTCTAGAAACAAAAAGAATCAAAGTTTAGTCATTGGGTTCGTTGGGAAAAGATTGTTGGAGGAATATGAAGATGAATAGCACTTTTAGCCTTAAATCTAGTATTGCCTTGCTAGTTTTGGGAACTGCTATGCTTGCAGCCCCCAAACAACCTACATCAACATTATTTGCACTTAGCGCTTACCAACCTGCGATCGCCGCCTCTGCGGTTGGTGCGATCGCCAGCACGATGCAATATGAAATTGTCTAACTTCAGTAAATTAAAGGAGTAGCTTTGCTACCCAAAAAACTAGAGGCGGTGCTTTGCACCGCCTCTAGTTTTTGGTTTTGTATAGCGACCGCTATATAAAACGGTAGAATATTAAAGAAAATTTTTGGCTTTGGTGGACAAGGGGCAATTTTGGAAAAAGGTACGCTAGTCGAAGTGAAATTGCATGGCGATCGCCGCCTTGTCGTAATTGATCGTCCTGAAGGTAAAAAACACTTTCAAGCGATCGATGAAAATGGCAATACCCACACCATCCATCCCCGCGAAATTAACTACACCATCAAAGCTAGTGGTGAAAATTCTAGTTTCACCCATCTGCAAATCCCCTCATTTTTGCAGAAAGTTGAAAAATTTCTCGACCCTTCTAGCCTAGAAGTCGCATGGGAAATTTTGATCGAAGATAACCAAGCTACAAATCCCAATGATCTGGCAAATCTTCTATTCTCAGAATTATCTGCGGTTACTTCCTACGCATCCTATTGCTTATTAAGTAATGACAAAATTTACTTTAAGCAAAAAGGCGATCTCTATGAGCCACGCTCAAGCTCACAAGTCTCCGAGTTAAAACATCAAGCTGATGCTGCGGCTCAAAGAGCTAAATTAATCGAAGAATTTCAGCAAAAGCTAACTGCCAAGCTTTCAGGTGGTGACGTAGCATGGACAACTAGCGATCGCAGTCGGTTAGATTGTCTAGAGCGGTATGCTCTTTATGGTGATGAAGCCTCAGACAAAGCTGCGGCTCAAGAGCTGTTAAGTTTTGCCAAACGTTCTAAAAATGAACAAGCTGCTTTCCAAATGCTCGTTGATCTCGGTATTTGGAGTGAGCATGAAAATCTTAATTTGCTGCGTAGCCAGATTCCGATTCGCTTTGCCAATGAATTGATTGCTGCCGCCCAAGAATGTTTCACTGCACCAATTCCTGACAACATGGGAGACTTGCGGCGCGATCTCACCCATCTACATGTTTATACGATTGACGATATTAGTACCACGGAAATTGATGATGGTCTGAGTATTGAGACGCTAGCGGATGGACGTAAACGCATTTGGATTCATATAGCTGATCCGACAAGATGGCTCGATCCTGAAAGTCCTCTGGATAAAGATGCTCGTAAGCGCGGAACAAGTGTCTACTTACCCACGGGCGTTATCCCCATGTTTCCGATTGAGCTAGCGGCTGGCCCCATGAGTTTGATTGAAAACAAAATCTGTCATGCGATGTCTTTTGCTGTCGATCTGGATGAAGTCGGCGCAGTTGCTAATTACGAAATTGTGGCAAGTTTGGTGAAGCCAAACTATCGCCTCACCTATGAAGATGTCGAAGAAATGCTACAACTCGGTGTGGAGGACGATCTCGATCGCCTTGCTGACTTTGCCCGTCTCCGCAAAAAATGGCGCGTTGATCAAGGTGCGATCGAAATTCATTTACCCGATACCAGCGTTAAGGTTGACTCTAAGAATGGCGATCGCCTCACCTTAGAACTGATGGAAGATACCTTCTCGCGTCAACTGGTCGCCGAGATGATGATCCTTGCAGGTGAAGTCGCCGCCAAATTCGCCCAGACCAACAATATTCCCATCCCCTATCGTTATCAAGAACAGCCTGAATTGCCACCCCTCGATACTTTGATGCAATTGCCATCGGGTCCCGTGCGTGAATTTGCGATTTGTCGCTGCATGACTAAAGGTTCATTAGGGCTGTATGCGTCGCGCCATTCAGGTTTAGGTCTGGATGCCTATGCACAGGTAACTTCACCAATTCGTCGTTATAGTGATCTACTAGCCCATTGGCAAATCAAAGCTTTTTTGCGCGGGGAGTCTTTGCCTTTTACGGCGGAAATGCTCACGGCTATTCTGCAAGCGATCGATCCTGCGATTTGGGATGCTAATCAGGTCGAGAAGCAGTCGGTACGTTATTGGAGTTTAGAATATTTGCGCCGCAACAAAGATGTTGTGTGGGAAGCGCTGATGCTGGACTGGCTACGTGAAAATGAAAAGCTGGCACTAGTGCTGATTGAGGACTTAGGCTTGAAGTTACCGATGCGAATTAATCGCCAGATTCAAGTGGGCGATAATCTCCGCATTAAAACTGGTGAAGTCGATCCCCGCAAAGACATTATTTATTTCCAAGAGGCGCAGCAATCTACCTCAGTGTTAGAAATGGAAATGGAGCGAGACAGCGATCGCCTTGAATCTGAATTTGCAACTCTGTAAAAAATAATAGGTGGCACTTCGTGCCACCTATTATTTTTTAATAATTCCCCAAACAAAATATAAGACCCGCTAAGCGAGTCTTATAACCTTAATGGCGATGATCGCGTCTTGAGTTATTTCTTACTGGTATAGGAATCAACTCAGGCTGGGGCTGATTTTGACCCAAAAGGGCTTCCAGAACGCGATTTAGAATTTCGCCGATCTCTTTCAGTGCTTTCTTGATCGCTTTCACTATGCTTGGCTCCCTATCATCGTCTAGGTTTATTTACCCAATCATAACAAATCTTTTCCTAAACAAATCTAAAGCTGACATTACAGTTGCCTTTCTAATCCAATTTCTTCCTCTAGAGGGACTAAAACGCAACTCGATCGCCTCGACTTTGCCATCGGGGTAGGCGATCCCCACATAAACTAAGCCTACAGGTTTTGTCTCCGTGCCACCAGTTGGTCCCGCGATCCCCGTAATGCTAATGCCCCAGTCAGATTTGAGCTTTGACTTGACCCCGATCGCCATTTGATCAGCAACGATCGCACTGACTGCTCCATGCTGATCGAGAACTTGGCGATCGACATGGAGTAAATCAACTTTGACATCGTTGCTATAACTGATCACGCCGCCGAGGAAATAACTAGAACTTCCTGATACCTCAGTTAGCGACTCACCTAGCCATCCGCCTGTGCAGGATTCAGCAACTGATAGAGTTTGACCACTCTCTTGCAAAAGCTTGCCTGCAACTGTTGCTAGAGTGTCGTCATCACTGCCATAACAAAACTCGCCTGTGAGTTCACGAATCTCCGCTTCGACGGGAGCAATCAAGGCGATCGCCTCTTCTTGAGTATTTGCCCTTGCCGTGATTCTCAGTCTTGCCTGTCCATAATTGGCATAGGGTGCAACCGTAGGATTTTTGAGATCGAATAAATGATTAACTTTGGTGGCTAGTGCTGACTCGGCGATGCCCCAGTACAGTAAAACTTTGGAATGAAATGTCCCCTGTCCATAGTTTCTAGATTGCAGCAATGGTGCAGCAGTTTGCTCCCACATGGGATAAAGCTCACTGGGTACACCAGGGAAAGTGAGAATCAATAAATTTGGTTTAGGCTCCCAGATCATGCCGGGGGCAGTGCCAACAGGGTTATGTAAAATCTCTGCGCCCTTGGGTAGTAAAGCTTGTTTACGATTGTTAGGTGTGAGATTCCGTCCTGTCTGCGCTGCCATCTGCTGGATGCGCTCCCAAATTTCGGGACGTTCTTCGAGAGGCATATTGAAGAAATTAGCGATCGCTTCAGTGGTGAGGTCGTCGGGTGTGGGGCCAAGTCCGCCCGTAGTGATGATCAAGTTAGAACGGCTAGCCGCAATTTCTAAAGCCTGATGAATGCGATCGGGATTATCACCAACAACGGTTTGATAAAAATGTGGGACTCCCAATAGGGCAAGTTGCTGCGCCAAATACTGAGCATTGCTGTTAAGAATTTCGCCCAGCAATAGCTCAGTACCAATGCAAAGAATTTCCGCGCCAACCTTCATATAAGTACCTGTGCAAAATAAATTACCAAAACCCGTAAAGTTGTGTCCCGCAGGGGCGCAACTTTACGGGTTTTGCTTTGTAATTAATTATGCCTAGCTACTTACTTAATCTCACTAGTTTCTCAAAATAAAAGGGGTGCAAAAGCACCCCTTTTATTTTAAATCTCTCGTCGCTTCGGCTTTTCAATATTGATCCGAGGACGCTCAACTTGGACTTGTTGTCGTTCTGGCTCAGAATGCTCTGCATTTCGAGATTGATAATCGTCAGAATTTGCGTTAGGGTTTGGGTCAAAGACTTCAAATCTAGCAGTATGACCAGCTTCTTCGGCTGCGGTCATAACCACTGTCCGAACCGCTTGGATTGTCCGTCCCCCTTTACCAAAAATTCGCCCCCGATCTTCTGGATCGAAAGCAACTCTGATCCAGACGCGATCGCTTTTGTTATTTGACTCAAAATCTACCCGAAGCGCCTCTGGATGAGCTAATAATGGCTTCAGCAAAAAACTAATTAAGGCGTTATAGTCTGGCACAAGTTTAGATCGGCACAAATTAGAAATTAATTCAGAGAATTAGGCAGTAACGAGATCAAATACCTTCGCTTTTTCGAGAATGCGACGTACTGTGTCAGTAGGTTGAGCGCCTTGCTTAATGCGAAGCACGATCGCTGGTACATCGAGTTGGGTTTCTTTGGTACGTGGGTTGTAGAAACCGAGTTCAGCAAGGGGACGACCATCGCGACGGCTAGTACTGTTTACGGCAACGATGCGATAGCTGGCTTCAAATTTTTTGCCAAATCGCTTTAATCTCAACTTCATCATGGGTTTATGGCTCTAGTTTCTGGGGGTGATCTAGTTCAATACTATTTGGATATTTTAGCAGGCTTATTAATATAGCATTATTTCAGGCTTTAAATAAGCGATGTACAACTATTTTTGAGATAATGACCTGTGGTTGTTTGAGCTATTTGAAATCCAATGTGCTTATTACCGACATTCATCACTTCTTAACATACTTGCAAGCTTCTTAAACATAGGCAAAATTCTTTTTACGAAAATCTGTCATTATAGGGCTCTAATCCAAAAAATATTTTCAATTGTTAAACTCTATTGGGAAATTTGAATACAATCCTTTACATAACTTAGTTTTCATGCATATTGCTATAACGCTTTTATAATCGCGTTTAAGATCTAATTTTATGACCGAGTTGATCAAGTGTCTCTAGAACAGACTGGAGCTGAGTTTGCCGCTGCTCGACTAAAAGATCTAAATTGTCAAACATGTACTTTACGTGTTTGTAAGCATTGTCTAGCAAGGCAAGTAGGAATTTACTGTCACCCGCAATCTCTTTGCAAGATGGGGATCTAGTCCGTTGCAATAATGAGTCTACAGAACTCGACTGAACAAGCAAAGGATCAGGTTGACGGGGGGGATTAGAAGGCGATCGCTCAGCCTCTAAATGTTGAATAGTTTGTTGTAAATTTTCAATCACTCCATACATTTCCATTGGGTCAAAAACCCGTAATAGACTTGTTTGTGTCACAATTCCTAACCCCTGCCCCCAGTTCCAAGACACCACTAATCGCCCCACGCGCCTTTTCTGCATTTGCTGATGAGCCATCCACAACGAATCCTCAGGACTGAGGAGAAATAGGGGCGTACTCATCACCGTTTGAGCCTGAGTTTTTTGCAGATCGATTTGAAGAGATTGAAACTGCACAATATCTCGCTCCGTCACAATACCAACGGGGCAGTCATTATCTTCAGTATTTTGTTGCACGATCACCACACAGCCCACGCAATGCTCGGTCATTAACTGCGCCAATTGCAAGACCGTGGCAGAGAGTGGGGCATGCACCACCTTATTGGTCATCACATCCGATACGCGACGAAACTGCAAGAGATTAGCTGGGCGCATAATTTTGCGAATACTTTCTTGGGAAATAACCCCGACCAAATGTCCTTGGTCATCCACAATCGGCAAATGACGAATCTTGTAGCGGCGAAATAAAAACAGTGGGGCAAAAATGTCTTGCATGGATTGCTGCGGCAACGTGATCATCGGATACACCATCACATCGGCGACGGTTATCTCAGTCAAGTTAAGCCCTTTTGCGGTGAGTCTAACCACATCGCGTTCTGTCAAAATCCCCAATAGTTCTTGCCCTTTCATTACCAACACACAGCTAGTATGAACCTCTTTGGCGGAAGGGGTTGACAACGCTTGGTCATCTGTCAGTACACAAATAATGTCATGCGTCTGACTGAGCAAAGCGATCGCCTCCACCAATGGAGTGTTTGGTGGCAGCGTCAACGGGTGTCGATCGATGACATCTTCTAGATTAGGAGCCCAACTCTGAAATGTATCGAGTGGCATCAGCACCTTCCTGTAAACCGAAAAGTCAAGATAGGAGATTGAGCCTCCCTACAGGAAATAACCCAGCCCTTCATAGCAGCTAAAACCGTCCCAAAAACTATCCCAGAATGTAGTGTCATCTGACCTCTTCAAGAGAAATGTAAAGTTTTATTGCTATTAGTTTCAAATCTATACCAGTTTTGCACAGACATAGGTGTATGATAGAGGGATGTTACAGACTAAGTGTTAGAGCCATTTACCTAGAAGTATTAGATTCTCTATATGGTTGTCAGTTTAGATATCATCAAGCGCTAGGGGGGATGCTTCAGGGTTTTGTTCATCCTGAGATGCTACTCCTGAGATTCTGGACAGCTTTCCGTAGAGTCGATCGAGCACTCGTTTTACGGAAATACGATGCCACAGTTGACCTCGTTTGGTGGTGTACCCATTTTCATTGAGCCAATCGGCGATCTTCTGTAACGATTTCCCAGATTTGTGATGACGGCGAATTAGTTCAATGACCTGAGACTCTTCTGGGTCATTCACTAATTCACCATCTACTGATCGTTGCCCAAACGCAGGCGATCCGTAGCCCGCATAACCACCGTTGCTTGCTTTTATTTGCCTGCCTTGCTCTAGGCGCTCCCAGGCAGATAAATTGTTTGAAGGAACTGCTGTCATGGTGGTGTCTATTTCAATGACTTGCAAGAACACTATATCCCAACTTAACGCCTTAAATTTGTTTTGATTAGGAGTACCGCATGGCAACTTACAAAGTAAAACTCGTGAATGACGAGGGATTAGATGTCACCATCGATGTCCCAGACGATCAAACCGTTTACGAAGCCGCAGTCGAAGCGGACATTGACTTACCAATTTCTTGTCGAGCCGGGTCTTGTTCTAGCTGTGCTGGCAAACTGATTTCTGGTGAAGTGGATCAGTCGGATCAATCATTTTTAGATGAAGACCAAGTGAATGATGGGTTTGTGCTGACCTGTGTTACTTATCCCCGCTCCAATTGCACGATTAAAACGCACCAAGAAGAAAATTTGTACTAAGTCACACAGTACTTAAGTCACACATCATCAATTTGGAGATATAAACATGGGTACGGCTAAATTTATTCAAGATGAAACTGAATTTGATTCCCTATTGAGCAATGAATCACTCATGGTTGTAGATTGCACCGCAACTTGGTGTGGTCCTTGCAAACTAGTTGCGCCGTTAATCGATCGACTGGCTGAGGACTATAGCGATCGCGCAAAAGTCCTCAAACTGGACGTGACCGATAACAAAGCCGTAGCCAAACGCTTTGGAATTAGAAGTATTCCAGCCGTCATGGTATTTAAACAGGGCGAATTGATGGAAACGTTAATTGGGGTTAAGCCCTATGAAGAATTTATGGCTGCGGTAGAACGACAGCGATAGTATTCCAATGTGTGTTCCCCCTTGTTTCTGAACATTTCCTTATCACGCGATCATTCAATTTTGAAATGCAACGATGAACAAAATTATGAAAATTCGATGTCCCAACTGCGGCAGCGAGGCTCAACGGCTCTTTAGCACTCGCTTAACCATTGGGTGCAAGTGCCCAAGACTACAAGTGACTCAGACCGAATGTCCAACCTGCGACTATTTCATGACGACATGTTCACAAAACGGTGCAGTACTTGAAGCCTATGCACCTGGCATTCAGGAGAAAGCTGCCTCCCGACCAGATTCAGCGATCGCCCTCTTACCTCTCTGCTATCTGTGATGAAATTAGCACCCAGCACATTACTTTCTGGGCAATACTAGCCAATTTTTAACATATTCCAGTTATCCCATTCAATAAAAATTTAAATTCCTATATTACTTTCTGGGCAATACTAGCCAATTTTTAACATATTCCAGTTATCCCATTCAATAAAAATTTAAATTCCTATGATGCAAGCTGAAGAAATCATGACCCCAAACGTTGTCACCATTCGTGGCTCGGCAACGGTTGCAGATGCTGTGAAGTTGATGAAAGACAAACACCTACGGGGACTGATAGTCGAACCACGCCATGAACAAGACCCCTATGGGATGGTGACCGAAACCGACATTATCTACAAAGTGGCAGCCTTTGGTCTCGATCCCAAGACAGTGCGGGTTTACGAAATTATGGTTAAGCCCTGTGTGGTCATCAATCCCGAACTGGGTGTGGAATATGTGGCTCGGTTATTTGCTCAAACCCACATTCGTCGAGCACCTGTGATTCAGGGCAAAACCTTGCTAGGTATTGTTTCCGTCAGTGACATTCTCTTTAAGAGTGACTTTGTAGAAAATCCGAAACGACTGTTTATTGAAGATGAAATCGAAATTGCCCGTGAAGACGCGCGAACTATTTGTATAGCAAGGGGGAGCACCTCTCCAGAGTGTGCTGCGGCTTGGGATGCGCTTGAGGAACTCCAGTCGGAATTCGCCCATCAACGGGTCAAAAAAAAGGAAGCGGAAGCCGCCCATCAACAGGTCGAAAAAAAGGAGCAGAATTCACTCCTGTCGTACTGCGAGGATAATCCCAATGCCTTGGAATGTCGAATTTATGACGATTAGATCCTTCTCTCCCAAAATTGTTTATGAATTTTTGTGATAAGTTGAGCAAGGCTATGACTCGCAATCAGAGTTTGCTCTCTGTTGAACTCGCTCCAAATCCTCAAATATGGCCTCAACACTTAGGTGGTTGGGAAGGAGCTCATGGTCATATTTGGGAATTACAGGAATGGTTGCAATGGTTGATTGTTGAAACGTCTGATTTAGTTTGCGCTTACACGCTAACTTTTGAGTTCTATCGCGCATTGGGGGCTTCGGGGCTAGGATTATTGCGGCAGATCCTGGCGACCATCCCACATCACATTCCAGTTATTCTAGATGCTCAGCATAGCGACAGTCATACCAGCAGAATTTTTGCCCAGATGATCTTTAAAGTCTGGCAGGTAGATGCAGTTACCCTCAATCCATACATTGGGCAAGATGGCGTGACTCCCTTTCTCATCTATCCTGATAAAGCTGTATTTATCTTGTGTGCTACGGACAATTCTTCAACAGCAATGTTGCAAGAATATCCGACCCGTCAATCGCCATTCTATCTGAATTTAGTAGAGCAAGCTAAAACTTGGGGGATTGCAGAGCAGTTGGGGTTAGAAGTGGCTGGCAGTGCTGATGTCTTTGCCCGCATCCGTGCGATTTCGCCTGAGCGGTTGATCTTAGCGGATGACATTTCGCTAGAGCCAACAGAATTAAAAGTATTTCTGAAAGCAGGACTGACCTCTAATGCTGATGGGCTTATTATTTCTACTCCCGATGATCTGTTAAGCCTTGAATCTCCCAGAAATGCCATCAAATCGCTACGGAATGACATCAACCAGATGAGAGCAGACATGAATCAGGGAAATCCAACCTGTTCGGTTTGGTTTTCAAATGTGTGCATTCTGCAAGAACATCTCCATAAGGATTTGATTTTGCAGCTTTATGACATTGGCTGCATCCAGTTTGGGAAATTTGTCCAAGCATCTGGTGCGACGTTTCCCTATTATATTGACCTACGCACCATAATTTCACATCCTCAAGTATTTGAGCAAGTCCTCAAAGCCTATGCCAATATTCTTCAAACTTTGACGTTCGATCGCATTGCAGGCATTCCCTACGGCTCATTGCCCACGGCAACGGGTTTGGGGTTGCGCCTCAACTACCCCATGATTTTTCCTCGCAAAGAGGTCAAAGCCCACGGAACTCGTCGTTTAATTGAAGGGCAATTTCAGGAAGGTGAAACGGTTGTGTTGATTGATGACGTTCTGATCACAGGTAAGAGTGTGCTAGAAGGCATCGAACAACTGCAATCTGTGGGTTTAGTGGTGAAGGATGTGGTTGTATTGATCGATCACGAAGGGGATGTGACCCATAAACTAGCGCGTCAGGGTTATCAAGCCCATACGGTGTTGAAATTTTCTGAAATTGCCAAAACGTTATACGAAGCTGGTCGTTTAGAATCAGCGCAACTCGATATTTTATTGACGACTTGCGCTTGATTTTAAAGGTTTATTCGGCAGACTGTCTTACTTTTCCTTTAAGTAAGCCCTTTAAGCAAGCGATGTGCAACTATTTTTGAGCTACCAACTTGTGGTTGTTTGAGCTCCCGAAAATTCAAATTTATCATAAGTACAATACGAGGAACCAATGCTTTCAGACTTTTAGTTGCGCATCGCGTTTTAAATCGTAGATAATATGATTGTTATCTATGATTTAAACCTGTGCCATTTTTTCGTCAATACATTGCACCATTCATCATTTTTGCCATCTTTTTATTTACGTTAGTACTAGTTAGCTCTCGCGCTTTCTTGCCAGACGACATGGTTGCCCCTGCCCCCATCGGCATGATTTCGGGCATCTCTCTTATCTCTTAGCTTTAAAGCACCATGACTGAACTTACTTGGCAGCGAAGACATGTAATCTCGCTGGCTGATTTTACGCCGAATGATTATGAAACGGTTTTGCAGACAGCCGTTAGCTTTTTAGAAGTGCTGTCGCGTCGCAATAAAAAAGTACCAACTTTGCAGAGCAAGGTTGTCGCTAATTTGTTTTTTGAATCTTCGACCCGTACCCGTAATAGTTTTGAGCTTGCCGCCAAGCGACTTTCGGCGGACACCTTAAATTTTACCCCTGGCACATCTGCACTTACTAAGGGCGAAACGATTCTTGATACAGCAAGAACTTTTCTGGCGATGGGTACAGATATTATGGTGATTCGCCATCAGTCGGCAGGTGTGCCTTTGGCGATCGCCCGTGATATGGATGCTCTCAGTGGCAAAGTGGCGATCCTCAATGCTGGTGATGGCAAGCACGAACACCCCTCCCAAGCTTTATTGGATTTATTGACCCTTTGCATGTATCTCAATCCCAAAGTGCCAACAGCTAAGGATCTAAAGGGCAAAAAAATAGCGATTGTCGGTGATATTTTGCATTCACGAGTAGCGCGATCTAATCTTTGGAGTTTGCTGACTAATGGTGCAGATGTACATCTAGCCGCACCGCCAACATTATTACCGCCAGAATTTGCCGAATATGGCGCAAAAATTCATTACACCCTTGAGCCAGCCCTTGAGGATGCGGATTTTGTGATGACTTTGCGTTTGCAAATGGAGCGCATGGGGCAATTTCTAATTCCGAGTTTGCGGGAATATCATGCAAGGTATGGAATTACACGTGATCGCCTTGCCAAATGTGCGCCGAATGTCCAAGTTCTGCACCCCGGCCCCGTTAATCGTGGTGTGGAGATTAGCTCTGATCTAATGGATGATCCCCGCCTGAGCCTGATCGATAAACAGGTGACTAACGGCGTAGCGATCAGGATGAGCTTGTTATATTTACTCGGCACAGCAATTTAAAGTCTTGCGAGTTCTTGCTAATAGGATTGCTATAGACTAGTCAGATTTAGAAGCAGGAGAGATAGAATAGAACTTATGTTTACCATGTCTTAACCTGATGTCAGACACACTTACGTTGGCAGCATTACCGATTTTGGCGATCGCACCATCTCAACTTTTAAGGGGAAACGGGATTTTAGCGCAACTCCCAAAATATTTATCGCGTTATGGAAATAAGGTGTTAGTCATTGCTGGGAAAAATGCGAAGCAAGTCACTATCAGCTATCTCCAAAATTCCGATCTGGAAATTGTCTTTGCTGAGGCAATCTCTGATTGCAACGATACAAATCTGGCTTTGTTGAGTCAAAAGGTTCTACAAGAAAACCCTCACGTAATTGTTGGTATTGGCGGCGGAAAAGTTTTAGATACAGCAAAACTGATCGCGTATCAGAACAAATTACCAATCGCGACTGTTCCTACAACTGGTGCAACCTGTGCGGCTTGGACAGCCCTAAGTAATGTCTATGAAGCCCATGGAGCCTTTGCCTATGACGTGACCCTTGATCGCTGTCCAGACTTGATGATTGTTGATTATGATGTAATTGCGACTGCGCCCAAGCGAACCCTCGTTTCAGGTATTGGAGACGCGATCGCCAAGTGGTATGAGTCATCGGTCAGTAGTGGCAGTAGTGACAAAACGATGGTGATTGCCGCAGTTCAAGAAGCCAGAATTCTGCGTGATATTTTGTTCCAAAAATCAGCCGAGGCGATCTCTAATCCTAATAGTCAAGTATGGCGCGAAGTAGTTGATGCCACGGTCTGTCTTGCAGGCGCGATTGGTGGTATCGGTGGTGCAAATTGTCGCACTGTTGCGGCTCATGCGATTCATAATGCGCTAACTCACCTACATCAAACTCACGGTACACTTCACGGCGAAAAAGTTGCCTATGGCATTTTGGTACAGCTTCGGCTAGAAGAATTTCAAGGCAATCAATTAGCAGCCTCGTCGCGCCATCAATTGTTAAAGTTTTATCAAGAGATTGGCTTACCGATAAATCTTGTGGATTTGGGCTTAGGTCAAGTTACCCTCGCTGAGTTAGAACAGATTGCTGAAATAGCCTGTCAACCTAATTCGGATATTCACCGCTTACCCTTTACCGTTTGTCCTAGCCAAGTTTTAGCGGCGATGGTTTCCACAACAAGTCCAATTGCAGCCACCGTTTAAATAAAAAGCCTCGCTTCGCGAGGCTTTTTATTTGCTTAGCGAACGCTAGGCAATTCAATCTCGATCGCCTGTTGCTGCATTTTCTTGAATACGTTATAAAAACCATTGGCTCTTGAAGGCGTAAGACTTGCCACTAAACCTGTGTCTTTAATAAAATCAGGAGTAAGTATCTCAATCTCTTTTTGAGTCAAACCACCCATACAGACTGCTAATAAACCAACAAACCCCTTGCTAATCAAAGCATCAGAGTCGCCAGCAAACACAACATGCTCATTCTCATCTAACTCGGCAACAACAAACACCTGTGAAACACATCCCTGCACTTTGTTTTCAGGTATTTTGAGTGATTCTGGGAGTTCGGCTAATTTCTTTCCGTACAAAATCAATTGTTCGTAGCGTTGTTTTGGATCGGTGAGCCTTTGAAATCGCTGGACGATGCGGTCAATGGCTTCGGGTAAATGGGTCGGACTTGGCATTAGCTTTGAAAATACTTGAGAAAAAGATAAAAGATCTTGGAACTATTCCAGTTTAAAGGATCTGATCGCATCTTGTAGGGCGATCGCTAGCTAATACTAATACCACCTCAGTTTGGATTAATTTCAAACCAGCTTCTATAGCAATGTAAGTTTAGCTTAGGACATAAAACCAAAAAGATGAGTGGCGGCGCGAAGCGCCGCCACTCATCTTTTTGGTTTTGATTTGTCCTATATATATCTCTTGCGTTGCTATAGATAGGGTTCTAGGAGCTAAAACAGTAAAAGCCTCGCGAAGCGAGGCTTTTACTGTTTTGGCTTTTAAACTTTTGTAGCTTTTGTCGAACTGGCGTTAATTAGCGTCAGTTCGACAAAAGCGAAAAATGGTAAGAATCGTTTAGCGATTCTTACCATTTTTCGCCATTTGCGTCTTGCTTCGCAAGACGCAAATGGCTATATCGAACTCACGTTTAATTAAAAGCTAAACCCAGTAAGGATTTTAAAAACACAAAATGGCTACGCCATTTTGTGTTTTGGTATTACTTGTCAGTGGTTACATCGAGGATTAACTGTATGTGCGCGGTGTGTATACTCTGATGCGATCGCCTATTTCTACAGTCTTAGTCTTACTAGATCCAACAATGATCACCGTTTGCATATCAGCAAGTTCAGGAACTAATTCTGCAAGAGTAATTACCCGCACATTTTCGCCTTTGCGCCCCATCTTGTGACCTAAAATGACAGGTGTATTAGGCGATCTCCATTTTAATAATGTCTCTTTGGCAGCAGGAAGTTGCCATTTACGCTTCGTAGAAATGGGATTGTAAATTGCGATTACAAAATCAGCTTGGGCTGCGGCTGCTAATCTCTGTTCAATAATTTCCCAAGGCTTGAGAATATCTGAAAGAGATATCGTACAAAAATCATGCCCAATCGGTGCACCGATCGCTGCCGATGCTGCTTGCATTGCAGATATACCAGGGGCAACATGAATATCGATCTGACTCCATTTGGGATCAGGATTATCATCTAGAACTTCAAAAACTGCGGAAGCCATGCCATAGATTCCCGCATCACCCGATGAAATGATTACTACAGATTTGCCCTCAGTGGCAAGATCGAGTGCGTGACGGGCGCGTTCTAATTCCACCCGATTATCGGAAGCATGGACAGTCTTTCCCTCCGTGAATTCTTTAACTAGATTCACATAGGTTTTATATCCCACAAAATCTGTTGCTGATTCGAGAATTGTTTTGACTTCGGGAGACATCCATTTAGCAGCCCCAGGTCCTATGCCAACGACTGAGACTTTGCCCATAGGCTTTAGATTTAAAGTAGATTCTATTTGATATATCAGATATTTGGAATTAAGATTAGAAGCGATCGCTTCTAATCTTAATTCACTAGAAATCACTTCTATCGTATGAATAGCATCATCTGCAAAGGGAAGATTACTCTCACTTAACCAAGGTGCATCACCTAAGAGTTTAACATTTGCTCCTGCTAATAAATCTGCTAAGAAAGTCTTGGCTTGTTCATCGGAATTTAGCAACCGATAGTTAGAGGGTGGAGATAAAAGAGAAGTTTGAAAGCGAATATCACCTGTAGTCGTAATAGCAGGTTGGACTTTGAGTACCTCAGCGATAGCTCTTGCTATTTCATTTGTACCATTGAGTCCACCTAATAAAGGTACAACTGCGCTACCGTCTTCAGCGATCGCAATTACGGGAGGTTCAGCACGTTTATCTGAAAGCAATGGTGCGAGGGATCGAATCAAAATTCCTGCTGCACAAATACCAATAATCGGATGTCCTTGACTAAATAATTCGCCAACGGTTTTACTGAACTTTTCATATTGGCAATCAGCAGTTTGGGTGCGCGAAGCAAGTCCATAAATTATGGCATTAGGAATTACGAGTTGGATTTGCCTAGCGATCGCAATACTTTTCTCTCCTAAGATGATGATGGCAGAAGGTTTCATGGTTGGTAACGGACATAGTGGAAACCAATTATAAAAGCAAAGCGCTCGCTACGTGGGCGTTTTGCTTTTTGAGGTTTTAGTCGCCATCATTCATAAGCAGACGCATTGCCATCATTGCAAATAACAATGCGGCGATCGCTTTGAGTATTTTTGTTGGTAAAAATACTGAGATACTGTCACCAAGAAATACACCTACCCCGCTTGCTAGTAACAATGCAGCCGCAGAACCAATAAAAACGTATCTAGGTGCTACTGAACTACCACTTAAGCTCATGGTTGCTAATTGGCTTTTGTCACCTAATTCTGACAAGAAAATTGTACCGAAGCTTAGAAATAATAATTGCCAGTCCATATTTTTTAAGCGATCGCTTCCCACAATAAACTAAGTGACAAAATCAGAAAACTCAAGCCAGCGAGGGTATTTAGCAAACTTGGTGAGAAAGTTTTAGCTAGCCATTTACCTGCGATTACGCCTAATAGGCTAGTGGAGACTAAGGCGATCGCTGCTCCAGCAAATACAACCCAAGGCTGATGTGATTGCGCTGAAATCACTAAAACACTCAGTTGAGTTTTATCTCCAATTTCAGCAAGAAATACGGTAATAAAAGTTGTGGCAATAATTTGCCAATGCTCAGACTTTTTCTGATCTTTTACTGGTGATGTCATTATTACATTAGCTTGCTCAAGATCTTGATTGTTCAATTTAGGCTTTGCAGACATCATTTACAAGCGTTATTCAAACTTTTCATAATCATTTCATGGTTTATGCAATAAAACAAGAAACGTAGAGACAATTTATAAAGTAGAGAGGTAGAGAAGAACCCATTTAAGAATTACTTTCTGCGGTTAAAAGCTCTAAAAGATCCCCCTCAATCCCCCTTAAAAAGGGGGAAGAATTTAATTCTCCCCCCTTTTTAAGGGGGGCTGGGGGGGATCTAGACAATTCTTAAATGATTTCTAAAGTAGAGAGGCAGAATCGTCATAGAGAGGCTGCTGTGCTGATAGCTGTCGTCAGATTTGTTAGCACTTTAAATCCAAAGTACAAAATATCTACTCTATTTTGCTGCAATTCTCATTATAACAATCGTTTTTTTGAAAACCTGCCGTTGGCAGGCTTTCAAAAAAAACGATGTTGGTATTTCCAGCGCCTTCGGCGCTGGAAATACCAACATCGTTTTCATAATGAGAATTGCTAGCTATTTTCTGCTTGTACAACAAATGCGACTTGTTTGCGAGGTAACACCAAATCATAAATACTTAAATTTAAAATCACTATAATTATTGCAGATCTTAAATGGATTGGTTTCCCCATACGTTTTGACATCACATAGATAAGAGTGATTTTGACAAACATAGTTTAGGTCTTGTTAAACAAAAAATAATACTTGCAATTTTGGTAAAATCTACTATAATAAAAACACACCAGATTCTATCCCCACCAAAATCATGAGCGCGATAACTGTCAATCCTGCTGTGAGCCTGAAATCTGACACTCTGAATATTGCCACGGACGAATATGGACTGCTGACTGACCTATATCAACTGACAATGGGCGCTTGCTATGTGCGTGAAGGTTGCGATCGCAAGCGTGCTAGTTTCGAGTTGTTTGTGCGTCGTCTTCCTGAAGGCTTTGGCTATCTGATTGCGATGGGTATTGCCCAAGCCGTGGAATATTTGCAAAATCTCCATTTCACCTATGAGCAAATCGCGGCTCTACAAGCAACGGGAATCTTCTCCAAAGCTGATCGCCGTTTTTGGGAACTATTACAAAACTTCCGCTTTGAGGGAGATCTGTGGGCGGTAACCGAGGGAACAGCGATGTTTGCGAATGAACCCTTCTTAAGAATCGAAGCACCACTTTGGCAAGCGCAATTAGTGGAAACCTATTTGCTGAATACAATCAACTATCAAACTCTGATTGCTACTAGAGCCGCCAGAATGCGTGATGTAGCAGGTGATCGCCTTACCCTTTTAGAATTTGGCACAAGACGCGCCTTTAGTCCCCAAGCGTCACTGTGGGCTGCAAGAGCCGCCCTCGCCGCAGGAATGGATGCGACTTCTAATGTACTAGCAGCGCTGAAACTTGGTAGACAACCAAGCGGTACAATGGCTCATGCATTGGTTATGGCGTTGAGTGCTACGGAAGGTAGTGAAGCACAAGCATTTAGTGCCTTCCATCAGGTTTTTCCAAATAGCCCTCTCTTGATCGATACCTTCGATACACTCGCCGCTGCTCGAAATCTCGCTGAAAAAGTCAACTCTGGGAAGATGCAAGTCAAAGGTATTCGTATTGATTCAGGCGATATTGCCGCAGTTTCTAAGGAAGTGAAAGCTCTTCTGCCTGACGCTGCAATTTTTGCTAGTGGTGATATTGACGAAGCCGAGATTCTGCGTTTAAGAGGATTAGGAGCGCCCATTGATGGCTACGGCATCGGCACAAAATTAGTCACAGGTGTTCCTGTAAATGGAGTTTATAAATTAGTAGAAATTGATAATATTCCTGTTTCCAAAAAGTCAAACGGGAAGCAGTCGATCGCAGGTCGCAAACAAATCTGGCGCAGTTTTGAGAATGGTATAGTAAAAGGCGATCGCCTCACTCATATCGCTGAACTTCCCCAACCCAACGAGCAGCCACTCCTAGAATGCATCATGCACAATGGCGAGATGTTGAAGTCTTTGGATGATTTGGATGCGATCGCGCAACGCACTTGTAATTCTGTGAAGTCCTTGCCCCAAGAAGTTCGCTATATTGCTAATCCAGCGACAGTGCCTGTAACAGTTGAGATGTAATACTAAATCACAAAATGGCTACGCCATTTTGTGATTTTAACGTGAGTTCGATATAGCCATTTGCGTCGTGCTTCGCACGCCGTAAATGGCGAAAAATGGTAAGAATCGCTCAGCGATTCTTACCATTTTTCGCTTTCGTCGAACTGACGTGATTTTAAAACCCTTGCTGGGTTTGGCTTTTAAGTAGCTAGGCATAAATAAACTAAAAACCTAGAAAGCAGTCGCTTTACAAAATTCTAAACTCGATGAAGCATGGCGCGATCGCCTCAATCGAGGTTTAGCAAATTTGCAAGCAGTTGCCGATTCCTTAGAATCACAAAGTTAACAGTTTCGAGATTTTCTGTTGTATCTGAACTCATGTAGGATTGCTGTAGCCCTAAATATAGTTAACGAGCGTGCAATCTTCTCATCCTATTTCGACTGAATCAGAGCATTTATCTGTAGCCGATCGCATTGAATCTTTTAAAGCAGGGTTTCTTGGCGCGATCGCTAGTGTATTCGCATTTTTTGCGATCGCCCTATTACATCACTTTTTACAGAATTTTCTGTCTGTACAACTAATCAGCAGCTTTGAGCTTAGCAATCCCTTCATTTTGCTAATTAAGCTAGGCATAATTGGCTTTTCAGGTTTTTTATTTGCGGTTACCTATCGCTATATCGTGCGGCGCGATCGCAACTCCCATCTCAAATCAGGCGCAATTCTAGCTTTTGCCTGTATCCGTAGTTTTGGAGCAATTGATCATGACTTGCCTACACTAACGCTCTTGCCTTTAGTCCAACTAGCTTTAGTAAGCGCCATCCTGCTACTTGAAAATGTTGCATGGTTAGCGATCGTCCAAAGTCTCCTCGAAACCGCAATTCAGTACAAATGGATCGCTGCTTTTGGCTCAGCAAAGGATTGATAAATTTATGGCTATTCAAATCTGGCAATGGGTCACCGAGCCACTTGCTCTAGAATTCATGCGAAATGCCCTGATTGCAGGTGGTTTGGCAGGAATTATTTGTCCAGCGATCGGGTGCTTCTTGATCGTTCAACGGATGGCGTTGCTGGGGGATGTGATGACGCATACGGTGATGCCGGGAATGGCGATCGCCTTTTTTTGGCGGATTGACGTAGCGATCGGTGCGTTTATTTCAGGGATTGGCAGTGCTTTTTTAATAGCATGGCTGCGATCGCAAACTCGCGTCAAGGTTGATGCGGCAATGGCTTTGACTTCATCGAGTTTCTTTGCGATCGGGATTTTGTTAATTTCCTTGCTGAAAATCAAAATTGATCTGCATGGCTTTTTGTTTGGCGATATTCTCAGCGTTACGCCAACCGATACGATTCGCGCAGGAATTATTACCGTGATTGTGCTGGCGGCGATCGCCATGTTTTATAAGCAATTACTTTTTTATACCTTTGATCGCATTGGTGCAAAGGCTTTGGGACTACCCGTGAATCTGATTTATTTAGGGTTAATGGCAGGTGTGACTTTGACGATTATTGCTAGTATGCAAACGATGGGCGTGGTGTTGGTGGTGTCGCTCTTAGTAGGGCCCGCGATTACCGCCTATTTATTAGTTAAAGAATTGCATCAGATGATTTTTGTAGCTGCGGGGTTAGGTGTGGCGGCAAGTGCGATCGGGTTATATGCCAGTTACTATCTCAATTTGCCTTCTGGCCCAGCGATCGTGTTAGCGGTACTGCTGTTATTTTTACTGACTTTAGTTTTTAGTCCCAGTCAAGGCTTACTCACAGGCAAATAAAAAGCGGCGCGATGCGCCGCTTTTTATTTGCCTGATGTTACACAGAAGAAGTTCCTGCGATGGCGTAAGTCTAGGGCTGGCACGGGGGCGCAGCCCCTACAAAATCTATATTGTTTGGTAGGGGCAATGCCCCCGTGCTTGCCCTGTCACGCTAGCAGCAACAGATCTCATCTAAAATTCCACATGACATCAGTTTTTGAGGAAAAAGTTTGATTTATGCTTCGGTCGTTTCTTCAGTTACGCTTTCTTCAGGTGCTTCAGTCACTTCAGCAATAACTTCTTCCACAACTGGTTGTGGCTTGGTGGGCTTTGGTCCTCTGACCAAAGCAAGATTTACGGGAGCCTTGACTTCTTCATCCCTTCCGCCTCTTTTATCTCTCTTGCCCTTACCACCATCACGGCCAGAACGCTTTTTGTCGGAGTCGTCAGACTGTCTAGCGCTAGGTGTGGTTTCGGTTGTTTCGGGTTTTAGCTGACGGTCTGCTTTCTTGATAGGACGTTCTACCATTGTTAAATTCCTGATTAACTTGATGTATTTGTATCCTAGCCTGTTTAGGCATAATCTCGCGAACAAAAGTAGAAAGGGCGCAAAGCGCCCCCATAAAACTCTAAAAGTAGAGGTGGCGCTTCGCGCCACCTCTACTTTTAGGGTTTTACAAACTATTGACTGATGTTACGCAGCAGATGATGAAACTCTTGTTGATAGCAAAGCAGGGCAACCACGGGGGGGATTGCCCCTACCTGAAGATTCATGTTTTGTAGGGGCAGCGCCCCCGTGCCAGCCCCAAACATCGGCTATCGCAGGAATTCTATCTACGTAAGGTGAGCTATTGATTTAGCTAGAAATTTAATTGGTGATCGCCTGAAAATCATGGGTACATTTTCTATCCCTAATGTTATCGATAGACTTAGAGGTTCCGTAGTTAGGAATACAAAATCACAGTTTGGCTAGCAATTACTCTCAAAGCATTCTAAGCAGCGATTTAAGAAGTTAGCCAATGACAAATCACTATCCCGTTGTAATTGTTGGCGGTGGTCAGGCGGGTCTATCCATGAGCTATTGCTTAAAGGAAAGAGACTTAGACCATATAGTTTTTGAGAAAAATCAGATTGCGAATGCATGGCGATCGCAGCGATGGGATTCCTTTTGCTTAGTCACACCTAATTGGCAATGCCAACTTCCTGGCTATCCCTATAAAGGTAATGAGCCAGAAGGTTTCATCAAAAAAGATGAAATCGTAGCCTATATCGAAAATTACGCTCGATCTTTTGATCCTCCGATTCGGGAAGGCGTAGAAGTTCTGAATTTACGACGAGGCGATCGCGGTATTTTTGAAGTGACAACCAGTATTGGTGATTACACCGCCGATCAGGTTGTCGTCGCAGCAGGTGCATACCATCAGCCCAAGATTCCTAAAATCTCGCAACGCTTGCCAGAGCATATTTTGCAGGTGCATTCTTCAAAATACAAAAATCCTGAATCTCTTCCTGATGGTGCGGTTTTGGTAATTGGTACTGGTCAATCGGGCTGCCAGATTGCCGAAGATTTACATCTGGCTGGGCGCAAAGTTCATCTATGTGTCGGTAGTGCGCCGCGATCTCCCCGTCGTTATCGCGGTAAGGACGCAGTGGAATGGCTAGATTTAATGGGATATTATGAACTTTCCATCGATCAGCATCCCCAAAAAGAAAAAGTCCGTTCTAAAGCTAATCATTATCTAACAGGACGTGATGGTGGTAGAGAAATCGATTTGCGCCGCTTTGCTCTGGAAGGAATGCAGCTACATGGCAGGTTGAAAAATATCTCTAGTCATAAGTTGGAATTCTTTAACGATCTTAAGCAAAATCTCGATGGTGCTGATGCAGTTTCCGAGAGCATTAAGAAAACGATTGACAATTTTATTGCTAAAAACAATCTTGATGCACCCCTTGAGCCTCCCTATCAACCCGTCTGGCAACCAGAAATGGATATTCCCGATCTAGACTTGGCTGAGGCGAATATTACAACTGTGATCTGGTGTACGGGCTTTCAATCGGACTTTAGTTGGATCGAGATTCCTGTATTTGATGGCAAGGGCTATCCAGGACACGATCGCGGTGTGACTGAGGTAAAAGGCTTGTACTTTTTGGGGTTACCTTGGCTCTATACATGGGGTTCGGGCAGATTCTCAGGAGTTGCTAAAGATGCGACTTATCTCGCGGATTACATCATGGCGCGGCGCAAGGTTGCCCATGTCAGTGATTGGACTGTGGTTAATGAGTTTTTACTCGGCTCATGATCACCTATCGAAATCGATAGGTAAGCGATCGCATTTTGATGAATTCCTAAAGAAAGCGATCGGCTTCCTATCGATAAAGATAGAGTTCTCTTTTTCGTAACCAGAGATACAAAATGGAACCTCAGATAGAAACTAATCTGACTTCAAGTTCTTAGTTAGATATGAGCTTTTAGCTTTTAGCTCTTGGCTCTTAGCTTTTAGCTTTTAGCTTTTAGCTTTTAGCTTTTAGCTTTTAGCTTTTAGCTTTTAGCTTTTAGCTTTTAGCTTTTAGCTTTTAGCTTTTAGCTTTGTTACTGATAGTCGGATTTTAGATATTAAAGAAGTTCTGAACCTCAAATTTTAAAGCTAACAGCCAAAAGCTAATAGCTAACAGCCTCTCCAACATCCACTCTTAAAGGAAACAACAATGCCTGAAGTAACTGCTCCTGCTCACCAGACTGGCGATTTCTTTGTGAACTATGAAGAGAAAGTATTTGAGGATGTCAAAGCTGAACCGGGGGAGAAAGCCCTTGTCACTTTCCATACTGTCGCCTTTGAAGGTTCAATCGGTTTTGTGAACCTTTTGCAAGCTACTCGATTGCTTCGCAAAGGTTTTGAGACTTCGATTTTGCTCTATGGACCTGGGGTAACTCTGGGTGTACAGCGTGGTTTCCCAAAACTAGGCGATGCTGCTTTCCCGGGCCATCAGAATTTCAATGACCAAATCTCAAAATTCATGTCTGAAGGTGGCAAGGTTTATGCCTGTCGCTTTGCCCTACAAGCTCTCTATGGACATGGTGAGCCATCACTAATTCCTGGTATTCGTCCGATTAGTCCTCTGGATGTATTAGATATCATTCTATTGCATCGCAAGGATAACGCCTTCATTCTTGATACTTGGACTCTATAAGGACTTCACAAAATCGTGGATTATTCACGCAAAGTTAGAGCCGCCGCTGTCCAAATCAGTCCTGTGCTGTTCAGTCGCGATGGTACAACTGAGAAAGTCCTGCAAGCGATCGCCAATGCTGCAAAAGAAGGCGCTCAGATCGTCGTTTTCCCTGAAACCTTCGTTCCCTACTATCCTTACTTTTCCTTCGTGCAACCGCCCGTAATGATGGGAAAAGAACATATGCGACTTTACGAAGAAGCTGTTGTTGTGCCTAGTCCTGTTACGGATGCGGTCAGTCAAGCCGCGCGATCGCATAGCATCGTTGTTGTGTTGGGTGTGAATGAACGCGACGGTGGTTCGCTTTATAACACGCAGCTAATTTTCGATGCCGATGGTTCGCTGTTACTGAAGCGGCGCAAAATCACCCCGACCTATCATGAACGGATGGTGTGGGGACAGGGTGATGGCGCAGGTTTGAAGGTAGTAGATACTGCGGTTGGGAAAGTCGGCGCTCTAGCTTGTTGGGAGCATTACAATCCCTTGGCAAGATTTGCTTTGATGTCTCAGCATGAACAGATTCACTGCGCTCAATTTCCGGGTTCTTTAGTTGGACAGATTTTTGCTGACCAAATCGAAGTTACGATCCGTCATCATGCCCTTGAGTCTGGATGCTTTGTGATTAATGCCACAGGTTGGCTCTCGGCAGAGCAAGTAAGTCAAATTACCAGTGATGAGAAACTCCAAAAGGCTCTAAGTGGTGGTTGCAATACTGCAATTATTGGCCCAGAAGGAAATCATCTTTGTCCACCAATTACAGATGGAGAAGGCATGGCGATCGCTGATTTAGACTTCTCGCTGATCACCAAACGCAAGCGGATGATGGACTCGGTTGGACATTATGCGCGTCCAGATTTGCTTCAGGCTCATTTGAATGCTGAGGCTTTTGCAGGGTTCCAGATCGATGGTTTTGATCAGGGATTAAATGTAATGGATTTTTCATGCCAAGAACAAGGGGCTTAAGCCCCTTGCCTACCTGATTAAGTATGAATTTAAAAATCCGATCGCAAGTTTCGATAGGAGCATAACCCTTAATGAATAAGCAACAATTAATTACGGAATTACAGACTAAGGGTTTGCAACTGGTTGATCGCCAAATGGGCGCTAACGGTCGCAAAGGTGGCGCAGGCCCTTCCGATCATAAGGCGATCGCCATCGATGGCACAACAGTCATGGTTCCCGTCTTTAATAGTTCAGCAGCTAGCTCTCCCTATACGGTGGAGATTAATGCCGAAACTAGCGAGTTGATTTTAGAGTCAGGAAAAGAAGCGATCGCGCCCATTACTTTTCCTAAGTCTCCTAACTTCTATAATCTCACCACCAGCGATGGCATTCCCTATTGGAAAATCGCATTGCTTCACAGCCACGATGTGCTAGCAACAACGGTTTTGCAGACCTGTATGCGCTATAACAATACGGATACGTCCTGTCAATTTTGTGCGATCGGGCAATCCCTCGAAGCAGGACGTACCATCGCTCGCAAAACTCCTGCTCAACTAGCCGAAGTTGCCGAAGCTGCGGTGCGCTTGGATGGAGTTAAGAACATGGTGATGACTACGGGGACACCAAATACGAGCGATCGCGGTGCGGCTTATTTGACGGAATGTGCCAAAGCCATCAAAGCAAAAGTGGATATTCCCATTCAAGCTCAATGCGAACCTCCCGATGATTTTATCTGGTTTGAGCGCATGAAGGCAGCAGGTATTGACACTCTAGGAATGCATTTGGAAGCTGCTGATCCCAAAGTTCGCGCCAAAATCATGGCTGGCAAAGCAAGCGTTCCCCTTGACTATTATTTTGAAGCCTTTGCTGCTGCCGTCAAAGTATTTGGCTGGGGTCAGGTCAGCACCTATCTCTTAGCAGGCTTAGGCGATAGTCTAGAAACTCTGGTGGAAACCTGCGATCGCCTAATTAACATCGGTGTTTATCCCTTTGTCGTTCCCTTTGTACCAATTAGCGGCACGCCATTAGCAAATCATCCTGCACCGACGACGGAGTTTATGTTTGCGGTTTATGAGCAGGTGGGTACATTGCTAAAGCGATCGCAGATGTCTTCCGCCGATATCAAAGCAGGATGCGCGAAATGTGGCGCTTGTTCAGCACTTTCTCTTTTTGAATAAGCCCCTCACCCCTAGCACTTTAGGCTAACCTGTACACATTAGTTATCAGCTATATCATGATTCACTAAAGATCCCCCTCAATCCCCCTTAAAAAGGGGGAAGAAGAAAATTCTCCCCCCTTTTTAAGGGGGGCTGGGGGGGATCTAAACCTTAAAACGCAGATAGCAAGACTTGTGTATATAGGAGGGAGAGGGGGGATAAAAATTTGCCTCACGCCTCTTCTCCTTTAGGAGAAGGGGCGTGAGGGCATAATATTAAACTTAGGGATAATTATCATGACTGCCGCTTATATTTTCAAACTAGCATCTACACCACAAGAAATCGATGCCTATTTCGAGCTTCGCAAAGCGATCTTTGTAGAAGAACAATATGTATTTGAAGAGAATGATGTCGATGACATTGATGCGATCGCTTATCCGATTGTGGCGATTAATCCTGAGAATAATCAAGTTGTGGGCGTTGTCCGCATCTATGAAACCGAAAAAGGCATCTGGTATGGTGGTAGATTAGGCACGCATAAAGACTATCGTAGAGGTTGGCAAATTGGTAAAGGCTTGATTTACAAAGCAGTGACTACCGCAAATACATGGGGCTGTGATCGCTTTTTTGCTACAGTCCAAATCCAGAATGTGCGCTTCTTCCAACGTTTACATTGGGAATCTCTTAAAGAAATGACGATCTGCGATCGCCCTCATCATTTTATGGAAGCTGATCTTAACTTCTATCCCCCAAGCGATGAAATTCGTCCTACTTATCCTGCTCAAATCCGTGAGGCTTCCTAGATGCTGGCGGAACTTGCAGCAAAACTTAGAGCATCTATGGGTATCTTGCACAAGCAAGATATTCAGATTACGGCAAGAGGGCTAGGTGAGCAATGGAATGATGCAATTCTGTTAGGTGATGACTGTGCGGCAATTCGCGATCGCGAAGGCTATTTGTTACTTGCCGCTGAGGGGATGTTACCGCAATTAATCGAAACAGATCCTTGGTTTGCGGGTTGGTGCGCGGTGATGGTTAATGTTAGTGACATTTACTCAATGGGGGGGGAACCGATAGCTGTTGTTGATACGCTCTGGAGTCAATCACCTGACTCAATTTCTGAATTATTAGCTGGAATGAAAGCGGCGGCTATTGCTTATCAAGTGCCAATTGTTGGTGGACATACAAATTGCCGTAGTCCATATAACGCCTTATCTGTTGCCATTCTCGGACGCGCCCAGAAGTTGCTCACCAGTTTTAACGCAAAGCCCAATGATGTCTTGTTAGTGGCGATCGATATGCGTGGTCAGTTTCATCCTGATTACCCATTTTGGAATGCGGCAACTAAAGCCGATCCACAGCAATTACGGGAGAATTTATCAATCTTGCCATATATCGCTAAATCAGAATTCTGTGATGCTGCCAAAGACATCAGTATGGGCGGGATTATCGGCACTTTACTAATGCTTACGGAAACTTCTAATTGTGGTGCAACTCTCGATTTAGATCAGATTCCCTGTCCTGAGAATGTACCCTTAGAACGTTGGCTGATTTCCTTTCCTAGTTATGGATTTCTATTAAGTATTCGTCCTAAAAAAGTAGAATCAGTTCAAGCTCTTTTTCATGCTCAAAATTTAGTTTGTGCGGTAGTTGGCGAGGTTCAAGCAGAGAAAGAAGTGATTCTGCGATCGCAAGGCGAGTCAACTCTATTTTGGGACTTCTCTCAACAATCTTTAACTGGATTTAGCAATCACTAAAAAAGCCTTGCTTTGCAAGGCTTTTTTAGTGATTGCTGTTACGTGGAACCCTCATCCCCTAACCCCTTCTCCCGCAGGAGAAGGGGAGCAAAATCCATATTATTTTCTTGTTCCCCTCTCCTGCGGGCTACCGTGTACACACAAGTCATAAAACCCAGTCAAGTCAACAATTAATCGCCCCCTAGCCCCCAATTCTGGGGGAACAAGAAAATAAAATTCTTTCAAAGTCCCCCAGAATTGGGGGATTTAGGGGGCTTAGATAAATCAAAACGTAGACAGTTAGACTTGTGTGTACACCGTAGCTCCTGCGGGAGAGGGGCTAGGGGTGAGGGCGTTCCACGCAACAGCAATCACTAACTTCTCAATGTTGCTTGGAACTTCTCTTCGAGTAAGTCACGTACTTTTTGATGGACAGGATTAATATCGACATCAGTTAAAGTGCGATCGCTTGCTCGATAAACTAGTCTAAAGGCAAGACTACGCGAACCTTCAGGAACACCTTTACCGATGTATTGATCAAAGAGCGTCACAGAATCAAGTAGCTCGCCGCCCACATGGGTAATCGATCGCTGAATATCGGCAACCGTGAACTTCAATGGTGCAAAGAAGGCAATATCGCGATCGCTGCTGGGATAGGTCGAGAATGACTGAAAAGTAGGAATCGACTTTTTCATCATCGCATCGAGCAAAGTATAGAAATCTAGCTCAAAGGCATAAATCTCATCAGGAAGTTCCTTCTCGGCGCGTAACTGGGGATGTAACTGTCCGAATGTACCAAGGCGTTCACCAGAAATCCACAGAGAAGCAGTACGTCCGGGGTGTAAGCGTTCATCCTTTTGATCAGGTTGGTATTCCACAGTTACCGAGAGATTGTGGAAAACGGAATCAAGCAAACCTTTGGCTTCATAGAAATTCAACGGCTTAGAATCATGCTGCCATGCGCCCACGGTCGGATCGCCGCCGAAAATACCCGCAATGCGATCGGTTTCATCGCTACCTGCTTCATCGAGCCAGAACACACGCCCAATCTCAAAGCCATTCAAGATGCCATTACCTTGATTGATGTTAAAAGCACATGCCTCAATCAAATTAGTGAGTAAATCTCCCCGCAAGGCTCCATACTCGATCGCTACAGGATTATTGATTTTCACCTGATGTGATTCAGTGGGAGGGCATAGGGACATATGCATCACTTCTGTTAAGCCCACGGCTCGGAAAGCTGCGCGAATCATCCGACCACCTTCTTGATCGGCTGAGAGGAATCCAAACTCGGTTCTCGCAGGTAAAGTCTCTACAAATTTGTCATAGCCATAGATCCGTGCAATCTCTTCCACCAAGTCAATTTCGCGCTCAATGTCGGCATAGCGATAGGGAGGAACGGTGACTTTCCATGTGGCATAGCTACCTTCTTCAATCGGTTGCTTTTCAAGTTCAAAGGACAAAACCTTGAGAGTCTGCTCAACTTCAGCTTCCGATAGCAAAGCTAAGGCATCATCATCTTCGCGATCGACTTCACCAAGAACTTGCCAAACTTTAGTCAAGCGTAAGTCGATGGTACGAATTGCCTTAGAACGCGCATCGACAATGCTCTGTTCCACAACTTCACCGCCAGCCATCTCTGTAATCATCTGGATTGCTTTTGCCGAAGCCGACTCGATCGCCGATTGGTTAACGCCTCGTTCATAGCGTGCTGATGCTTCCGTGCGTAAGCCTTGAGCGCGTGCCGATCGCCTTGTAGTAACCTGCGTAAATAGAGCCGCTTCTAAAACAATATTGGTAGTTTTTTCAGAAACTTCGGTTTCTGCGCCCCCCATCACTCCTGCGATCGCGATCGGTTTGTCGCCCGACGTAATCAAAAAGTTTTGGCTGGTGAGAGTGCGATCGGTATCGTCAAGGGTTTTGATTTTTTCTCCAGATTTGGCAAAGCGCACCCCGATCTTGATACCATCAGCTAAAGTATCTGCATCAAAGGCATGGAGAGGCTGTCCCCATTCCAACAAAATGTAATTGGTAATATCGACAATATTGTTAATTGATCGCATCCCAGCCGCTTCCACACGCCGCTTCAGCCATTCGGGAGATTCTGCAACCTTTACGCCTTTAATCAATGTACCAATATAGGCGGGACAAGATTTGGGATCTTCTACGGTAACCCATTTCGCTGTCTTGGGTTGAAAATCTGTAGTAGCTAGGGGCAAGCGCACCTCTTTACCCAACAAAGCCGCCACTTCACGGGCAATACCCACCACACTGAGGGCATCGGCACGGTTTGCGGTCGAGGTGACATCAAGGATTGCATCGTCTAAACCTAGCAATGGACGCACATCTGCGCCGACGGTCACACCTTCAGGGAATTCATGGATGCCACTGGACTCTTTGGCTAGCCCAATCTCGGCTAGAGAGCAAATCATGCCTTCAGAACGCTCGCCACGCAATTTAGTTGGGCGAAGTTTCAAATCAATGGTCGGTAAATAAGTCCCAATCGTGGCTACAGGCACAAACAAGCCCTGTCTAGCATTTGCCGCACCACAGACAATTTGCAAGGGTTCGGGTGCGCCAATATCAACTTTACATACCTGTAATTTGTCAGCGTTGGGATGACGCTCGGCTGTGAGGATATGACCTACCACCACGCCCTCAGCCCATGTCCTGCGATCTTCGATTGACTCGACTTCAAAGCCTGCCATAGTCAGTTTTTCATCTAGCTCTTGGGGCGAGAGATCGCAGTCTACAAGTTCACGGAGCCAATTCAGAGAGATACGCATTGGAAAATTATGGAGAAAAGAGTATTAAGAAATATTCAGGCTATTGTAGTTTAGCAAAATCCGCACTCCAAACTCATTATACCAATTCACGAAAGTGTGACAACACTTTTGTGAATTGAAAACCAAACCCAGTAAGGGTTTTCAAAACTAAAAATGGCTATGCCATTTTTAGTTTTGGTATTAAGTGTATGGCATGACGCTATAGCCCTGATTCTAGGCTTGCTGTATGGGCGATCAAACCCAAAAGAGAGTAGCGGCGCGAAGCGCCGCTACTCTCTTTTGGGTTTGCTATAGCTGAATGATTTGATTTAGGCGATCGCATACTTGAGTAAACAAATCGTTATCCAATTTGCTCAGTGGATGAGGCTTGGCTCCACGAAGCCGCCAGTCAAAAGACTTTGGTTGATGGCAGAGAACGTAGCTGGTTTTACTGCGTGAGGCTTTGCCAACAGCGACGGCAAAGGGGTTATCAGCATTGTATGCAGCCGTCGTCATTGGTAAGCCAATCACGATCGCGGTTTTGTCATTGAATATGTGTGGTGATAGCACTAAAAAAGGATGAATGTCTCGCATTTCTTTGCCTACCTGCGGATTGCAGTCAATCCAGATAATATCTTGGCGATCGGGTATCCAATCTTTGGAGGCTTTTACCACTTTTCTGCGCCTAGCTTTTGAGAGGTGGTCATAACTTCACCGCCATGTCGAACAGGGTCAAACTGGGCGAGACGTTCTTTGAGTGTTAATGGGGGATTGGGAACTGGAGCAATAATTACGGCTCCATCAATTACGGAGAGGCGCACGCGCTGATTGACTTTTAAGTTTGCGGCACGGGCGATCGCGGCGGGTAAGCGGACTCCTAAGTTATTTCCCCATGTTTTGATATCTAGTATTGCTTCGGTCATGAGGTTTATACTTATATTTCTATGTTTAAACATAAGTATAAACATTTTGCAGTGCGATCGTATAACGTTTTTCAAGCAAGCGAGGTACAGAGGTTTGTTTGAAAAACGCTATATATAAAAATTGACTTTCGATACAGCAATTATCTTGATATTAAAAGAAAGCTTATTATTTGTAGGATGCGTTAGTGCAACGTAACGCATCAATTAGCCGTCAATTATGGGTTACGCTATCGCTAACCCATCCTACGTGGAAAGTTTTCGTTAGAATGGCAACAGATGTGGAGGATGCCGATCTATGACAAGGATCTTTTTGGCGAGGACTGAGGAACAGAAAAGATTTCGGGAAGTGTTGCGATCGCTGCAACCAAATGCTGGTTCGCGATGGTTCTCAGAAAATTTGCCCACAGTGGTGAAATATTTACCTGCGAAGAAAGAAGTGGTCAGTACATCACCACATATTTTCTTGCTCTATGGCGAAGGTGGAATGGGCAAAACAAGTCTGGGGCGGCGATTTTGTGAATTGGCTGGAGAAGAGTTTCCTAATTGCTTTGACGTTTTGCGATTGGATTGGGAAGAGGCAAAGAATGAGGATCAATCGCTGAATGTGGGACATGAATCAATTCGTCCTGAATCGGTATTGGCGACGATTTATTTGGCGGTGAGTAAGGGGCGTGAGGGGATTTTTGAGAAATATCGACAGGTGGAGAAAACGCTGAAGCAAATTGAGGAGAAGGTGGATAAGGAACTGCAAGCAAGGCAGGGAGAGGGAGCAGAATATGCGCCGATTTTGAAAAAGGGTTTGAGTTGGTCATTGGGAGCCTTGCGGAAACTGCCTCATGTAGAGATGATTCTGGGGGCGGGAGATGGCACAGTGGATGAGGCGATCGCGGATGGGGCGGTGAGTGCCTTAGTGGGGTTGATGAAAAAGAAGTTGTCCTTGGAGGAACGCAGGATTTTTGCGACACCGCATCGACAATTGGCTGAGGCTTTGGGGCATGGCTTACAGGCAATTTCTACACAGAAGCCCTTAGTGCTTTTGTTGGATACCTATGAGATTGTCGATCGCCTTGAGTGCGATCGCGTGTTGCGAATGGTAATTAAGGCGGCGGGTCGGCGGGTGGTTTGGGCGATCGCGGGTCGGGCAAATCTGGCGGATAGCTATCGGTTATCGCAGGATTATTTTCGCGGCTATCGAGATGAGTTTTCGGAAAATCTCTATGTTTACCCGATGAGTGAGTTTAGTCGGGAGCAGGTGAGTGAATATTTCGCACATCCTGAAATCAATGTGCCTCTGAGTGATGAGGCGGCGGAGTCAGTGAAACAGTTTAGTTTGGGGATTCCCTTTGTGGTGCAGCAAATTGCGGCGATGCGTCAACAGGGGATCGATCTGGCAACGATTCTCAGCGCTCCATCGGCGGATCGTGATGATGAGTCGCCCCGTGAGGCGGTGGTTAGGGCAACGAGCGATCGCTTTTTACGGTATTGCTTGGATGAGCAGGACAAAAAGGCGGTGTATGCGATGGCGATGATGCGTCGTCCTGATAATGAGTTGTTAAAGGCGATGCTGGGGGTGACTGACCTTGAGCCAGAAATGCGATCGCTGAAGGCAAGGCATTCGTTTGTGTTGTTGGAGGGTAAGGGCATTAGGCTCCATGACAAACTAGAGAGCTTTTTGCAAGATTATCTGCGTTGTGGGTTAGCGGGACAGTCACCAATGGTGCGGGAGTTGAGCGATCGGGCTGTGGCTTATTTGGAACCGCGTTTGGATGAATGGACTCAGGAGTTTACGGATACGGCGGATTATTTCGAGTCGGATCGGATTGCGAATGGGTTGTTGGATTTGGTGCAGTTTAAGTTTTGGCAAGATGTGGAGGTTGGCTGGCGCTATGCTGTGCCACTTTTTGTGGAGAGTTGGCAATATAACAGCGATTGGCAAAAGCAACTTTTGGGAGTTATTGAGACTTTTCAGGTGCGGTTCGATGGTGATAGTAAAAAGCGCTTGAAAATCTTTACTGAAGATTTAGATTATTACTATTTCGATTCTGATAGTCGGAAAATTTTGCTGGATGAGTTGGAGAAGTTGGCAAAACGGGGTTGGATTGATGGCGATCGTAAAAATGAACGCATGGTAATTCTCTTTTTACAACATGGGCGATTACTTTATGAACTGGAAGGCTATTCAGAATGTCTTCATATATATCTTGAAGCAGAAAAGCGACTCCCTGAAACTGCACTACATTTACGAAAAGATTTAGCAGAAGAATTTAGTGGAATTGGCTATAAGTTTCTCAGGAAAGACGGTAAACTAATCGCATCGACTGAAGCCCAGATTGCTTATCAAAATTCTGTTGCATTAAATCCTGATGATTCTAGTTCATGGAGAGAGTTAGGAGTTAGTCTTCACCAATTAGAACAGTATGAATTAGCGATCGCATCCTATCAACGAGCGATCAGCCTAGACCCCAAAAATGCTTATCCCCACAACGACTTGGGTAATACCTACTCCGATCAAGGGAAATATGAATTAGCGATCGCATCCTATCAACAGGCAATAGAACTCGACCCAAATGATGCCTATCCCCACAACGGCTTGGGCAATGTCTACCAAGCACAAGGAGAATACGAATTAGCGATCGCATCCTATCAACAGGCGATCGACCTTGATCCAAAATTTGCCAATCCCCACAACAATTTGGGCGATGTCTACTGCTATCAAGGAAAGTGCGAATTAGCGATCGTATCCTATCAACAGGCGATCAACCTCGATCCGAATTATGCCAATCCCCACAACAATTTGGGCAATGTCTACAACAATCAAGGAAAGTACGAATTAGCGATCGCATCCTATCAACAGGCGATCAACCTTGATCCAAAATTTGCCTATCCCCACAACAATTTGGGCAATGTCTACAACAATCAAGGAAAGTACGAATTAGCGATCGCATCCTATCAACAGGCGATCAACCTCGACACAAAAGATGCTTATCCCCACAACGGTTTGGCAGAGGTCTACCAAGCACAAGGAGAATACGAATTAGCGATCGCATCCTATCAACAGGCGATCGACCTCGACCCAAAATTTGCCTATCCCCATAACAATTTGGGAAATGTCTACAAAGCACAAGGAGAATACGAATTAGCGATCGCCTCCTATCAACAAGCGATCAATCTTGACCCTGACAGAGGTTCTTACAGTAGTAATTTAGCTGGAGTCTACTTCTTGCAAGGACAGTATGAATTAGCGCTCACTAACATACAAAAAGCTATCAAAATCAACCCTGACTATCCTGATTACAATAATGCTTTGGGTCTGATCTATCTATTCCAAGGAAAGTATGAATTAGCGATCAAAGCCTTGCAAAAGGGAATCACCCTCAACTCTAAAAAAGATGCTTCCCAGCAATTTATTTTAGGTATTGTAATGGGTATACAAGGCAATCAAGAAGAAGCTATTACTATATGGAAACAAAGTTTAGAACTTGTTACTAGTAATTCTCCAAACGAAATAATTGCTTGTTCAATTTGTCAAATTCTCATTGGTGAAATTGAGCAAGGCATAAAAAGTTTTCAAGAGATTTTAGCAACAAAAAACCTGCCAATTTCGGAACTATCACTTGATCTTAGGATTACAGAACTTATAGCGCAATTTCCTACTAAAATTGAGGGCATTGATACTGTGATGGAGATGCTGCGTCAGGCGATTGCGAAAGCGCAATAAGTTGAGGCTTAACATTTGCGTCACAATTTTAAAACCCATCACAGAAATCTCGATCCGCAAATGCTATGCCCTCTCTGCATTTACAGACAATTTGTCCCTGCGTTGCGAAGTTTTGGGCAGAGCATTCCCAAAAGAAGATGATCTGAACAATTAGAAATTCTTGCGGGAATGCACTGCCCCTACAGTTCGATTCTATGGGCGCGAATAAATAATGACATTAACAAAAATCGAGGATCTGGATATACATTCGGATTCTGTTGAGGCTTAGCGATCGCCTCCAAGTTTTGTAGAGCGACTAGATACTGAGGATTTAGGCGATATCACTAGCTATCAATACCAGTGACAAATCAATTAAACCTTATCCCTCAATTCCAAAGAAGCTTTAGCTTGTGATTCCAATTTTTCTCGAATAGCAACTTGCACTTTTTGATCGAAATTAAGATCGCTAGGACTAGCAATAACCCTGAGAGAACGCTGATTAAGACGATCTAAATAAGCCTGAAGAGCAGCGCGATCGCCGCGATGCTTCAGAAAATATTGCTTCAGTTCAGCCTTAGACATAGAATCATAATCAACTTTCATCTGCAAACTCTCCATTAGGTAAAACTTGAAACTCTAGCTCTTCCTCATATCCAGCCAAGATATATATATTTTGGGTTCTCTCATCAATACAAATAAGGTGTATAGGTTGGAGCATTGTATAAGTTAGCTGATAGCAGATACGATACAAGCTACTTAACTGGCTATCAGTGGGCATTCCATTTATTCACTCAATATTTTGAAGTTTATTTGTTAATAGCCAAGTACCTTGTCATTCTAGATAAATATTAACAAATTATTCTGCTATAGCGATCGGCAAATGGCAAATTATGAGGTAGTTTTTTCCCTAGATCATCATAAAGTTCCCGAATAGCCTCAAACGCATCGCGCACTTTGAGCCTAACTGGTGCAAGGCATTAATTTTCTGAAAACTCAAATAGTGAGTATTGACTGATAATCTGTTTTAATAAACCGTCAAGTTTTGTAGAGCGATTAGATACTGAGGATTTTAGGCGATCGCCCTGCAAATATAGCTCAAGCTTGCAGAAATCTATTTAGATTTCTATGAGCTTGAGCTAGTGATTCTTATTTAATTGCCAAAAAGACTAATGAACTTCGCCGCGCTTAGCCTCAGCATCAATAGGCTTAGCTAAATACACCAGTAACAACTGCCAGAAAATCGCTACGAATAAAGGCAACTTCTGCAAAGTCTTCACAAACTGAGGGCGATCGCTATCATTAATCGCCATCAGCTTGAAATTGTAATCAGCGCATTTCTCCAATCTAGGAAAAAAGTCGGGATGACTAGTATCAAGCACCGCAGGAAACGCACTAATTGCAGTGTGATTAGTATTGACCACCACTTGCTTGTTATATTCGCGAGCATCTAAACCGATGGATTTATAGAAATCAGCCCGTTCAAACACGGTAATCGTATGCGTAGCAAATACCGTCAACAGGAAGAACCGCGCCCATAGTTTGGCTTTCCATGTACCCCATAGCGCTGGCTGCGATCGCAACAAAACCTTAAAGAAATCGCCGTGACGATTCTCATCTTGACACCAGCTTTCAAAGTATTTGAAAAGTGGATAGAACTGATTTTCGGGATGATCCTTCAAATGATAATGCACGAGAATATAGCGCCAGTAGCCAATTTTCTCGGACAAGTAAACGGTGTAAATTACCCATTCTGGTTTAAAGAAAGTATAGCTGCGCTTCTTAGTCATATTCACCAAGTCCAGCGACAGATTAAAATCCTTCATCGCCTTATTCAAAAATCCTGCATGACGCGCTTCATCCCTTGCCATGAGATTGAAGGCTTCGGCTAACAGAGGACTGCGATCGCTGAGTTGGCGAGACAGTTCTTTAAATAGCAAAAATCCAGAAAACTCTGAAGTACAGGAACGCTCTAGAAAATCAATAAAAGCGGCGCGAGTCTCCCCATCAATATGTTCCCAAGACTGCAAAAACTCGTTATCCCGTTTGTAGTGATAGCGATTGTAATCAGTGCGAAGCTCTTCAACTACGGCTTCCAGTTCTGCCTGTTGCGATGAGACATCCATCTTCGCAACCTTGTCATAGTCGGTAGTATAGAATCTGGGAGTTAAGAGGGTTTCTTTAACAGGAACTTTGATACCTTCACGGAGAAGTTCGGGTTCGGGTCTAGAGTGAATTGAAACCATTGTAGTAATTTAGTTATAAAGGTTTTTATAAAGTTTGAGGTGTGCGATCCCCCTCAATCCCCCTTGTAAAGGGGGAAGAATTAAATTCTCCCCCCTTTACAAGGGGGGCTGGGGGGGATCTATTGATTTTGGAAAAACTGAATCATCTTTTGGTCTTCACCCTTGATATGGTGAGTCAACCATTCAGTAAGAAATTGAGTAAGTTCTGTTGTTACTGCTTCGGTATTACGATCGCGAAACTTTAACAGTAGCCGATCTACCTTGGACAAGAGGTAATCGTGCGTATGTTTGTGGCGATCGTAATCAGGATAATTTACCGCCATCATCAAAGCCTCTTCCGTTTGAAAATGCTCGATGGTGTGATTCGCTAGGGCTTCTAGAAGCTCTTGGATTGTATAAATATTTTGTCTTGCGACAACAGCATCATGGAGGGCATTAACAATCTCAAATAGTTGTTGATGTTGTCCATCGACCTGTGAGTTACCAGTGTTATATTCCTGTTGCCAACAAGCGATCGATTTAGTCAAAGTAGAAAGCATGAATTTATAGAATCAATGTATGTGTGAGGTTGTGCTTTGCTCAAACAGCGAATTTAAGAAACCATATCGAAGTCCATTTGTCCGCGAAATCCAGTAAAAACACGAGTACCATCCTTAAGAATATGAATTTCGGTTTGATCGCTTGCCCAATCAATTTTGTCGGCAAAAGCGGGATTAAAGACATGCAAACGCTGATTGCGCGACGAAACAGGAGAATCGGGAGCGTGAATGGCAAGAGCCGCAATATAGGGACCATCAATCAAAATATCCAGTTGGTCGAGAAGATCCTCGGCTCCCTCTGGGGCGCTAGGCGATCGCAGTTCCGCTAATGTGTATCCCGTAAACGACATCACATTCAGTCCTGAGGCTTTGACCTGCTTGGCTAGGGCGGCTAAGGCAGGAGCCTGCAAAAATGGCTCACCTCCAGAAAAGGTGACTCCTTGATTGGCGGGTTCGCTGAGAATGCGTTCGGAGAGTTCCTCTACTGACACGAGTTGATTAATGGCTAACGACCAAGATGCTGGATTAAAGCAGTCAGGGCATTCACGCCAGCAACCCTGTACCCAGACCACAGCACGACAACCAGGTCCATTTACCTCAGAGCGATTTAGATAGCCCATGATATTCAGTTGTGGTGTCATGTCAACCTCCAAAGTTTCTTTAGATTTTTTAGACCGCAACCTTGGAAGCCATTGAAGAATTACTTTCTATGGTCAAAGACTCTAAGAGATCCCCCACCCCCCCCTTATAAAGGGGGAAGAAGATAATTCTCCCCCCTTTATAAGGGGGGGGTGGGGGGATCTAGACAATTCTTAAATGGTTTCTTATCTAGACTGACCTTGAGAATTTGTCAAGATCGTTCTTTTTCAGATAGGCATCAAACACTGAGGCAATATTGCGGATCAGCAAGCGTCCCGCAGGCGTGACCTCAATGCGATCGCGTTCTAGTTCAATCAAGCCATCTGACTGTAGTTGTCGCAATTGCAAGCGTTCTGGTGCAAAATATTTACCAAAATCGCGATCGCAGGTTAAGTGATATTTAGCTTCAATCTCTTGCTGCGAGAGTTCAAATTGACACATCAGTTCCATAATTACGGAACGACGCAAAATGTCATCGGCATTGAGAGTAACACCACGCTCAATCGGCAATTCGCCCGCATCGATCGCCTTATAAAAGTCCTGTAAACCCTTATGGTTTTGGGTATAGACGTTTTGCAACATACTGATCGAGGTCATGCCAAAGCCTAAGAGATCAGATTCAGGCTTGGTGGTATATCCTTGGAAATTACGATGTAAATTACCTTCACGCTGAGCGATCGCCAGTTCATCATTAGGCTTCGCGAAGTGATCCATGCCGATAAACACATAACCATGCTTGGTTAGAGTTTCAATGGTCATCTGCATGATTTGTAACTTCTCTTCTGGTGAAGGCAAAGTTGCAGGATCAATTTTCTTCTTCTGTAATGGCTTCAGCCAAGGAACATAGGCGAAGTTAAATACAGCAATGCGATCGGGATTAAGGGCGATCGTTTTGGTGAGGGTTTCGCGAAATGTGTCTAGGGTTTGATAGGGCAATCCATAGATGAGGTCAACGTTTACGCCTTCAAAGCCCACTTCCCGCATCCATTCCATTCCCTGAAACAGCATTTCTTCAGGTTGAATGCGATTAACTGCTTCTTGAACCTTAGGATTAAAATCCTGAATGCCAAAACTAATGCGATTAAATCCAAGGTTTCTTAAACCTTGCAAATATTCCTTAGTCAGCGATCGCGGATTCACTTCAAGGGAAATTTCGGCATCTTCGGCAAAAGTGAAATGCTTATGCAAACTTTGCCATAATCTCTCCACCTGATCAAAGGAGAAATAATTAGGAGTGCCGCCGCCCCAGTGCATTTGGTGAACTAGGCGATCGCGATCAACTGTGGTTGCCACTTGTTCAATATGACGAATCAAATAACCTAAATAAGGTTCGGCAATTTCCTTGCGAGAGCTAATTACCGTATTGCATCCGCAAAAATAACAGGGTGCATCACAGAAGGGAATATGGGCATAGAGAGATAGAGGTGTTTTCTGCAAATTTCCAGCCGCGATCGCTCCCCGAAAATCAATTTTCTGAAAGCTTTCGTTTAATTCAGTTGCAGGTGGATAGCTGGTATATCTGGGTACGGGCTGATCATATTTATGTAAAAGATTAATATCAAATTTAACTGTCTGTGTTGCTGTATGCATTCATTCACTTCCTAAATTTAAGGGGTGAGAATAAACAGCGCAAGGCGCTGTTTATTCTCATGATTTTTATGCTGCGTGGCTATGGTGACGCTCAGTACTACCAGCCCGATCCTGCTTGGTGAGCAGGTCAAAGACATGGGGATCGAGTACGGCTCTAACATCAGCTTCTAACTCATCCACCACATTCCGATTGAGTGTAAAAGCATAATTTGCTTCTTCCACAATTCTCAAAATTGTGGCTTCATCCACAACCAGAGAATCTAAAGCATGGCGATACTTCTCTTTAAATTCCTTTTTCGCCTCAATGGTTGGCAATTGCTCAAATTCATAGAAAGTCGTGCCGCGATCGCTTGGCAAATCTAACGCTGAACGAATAATATGTTTCAAGGCTTGCCCACCTGATAGATCGCCCATATAGCGCGTGTAGGAATGGGCTATTAAACAGGCGGGATCAGTATTGGAAAGATCGATTAAGCGATCAACATAAACTTGTCCTGCTTTGAGAGGGACGATTTGCGATCGCCAATCATCACCAAAATAAAAAGCTAAATCCTGTTCTAAATTTGACTGGCGATCAATTTCGGGGAAATACATTTTCCCGACAATTGGATGATCAGCATGGCGCTTTAGTTCTGCTTCGAGGGTACTGTAAACAAGATAGAGGTTAGCCAATAATTTTCTAAACGGTACAATTTCCACAATACCCTTGAGAAAGCATTTCATAAATGCAGTATTCTCGGCAGCAGTATGAGATTTTTGTGTACCTTCGCGTAGACGGGTAGCTAAGTGACTAGTCATCGGCATTTACTCACGCAACTTAATCACTGCATCCTAAACTTTATACCTATATCCAATGTCAAGCAAAGTTATGTTAAGGATTATCGTGATCGCCGATTAACGTCGCCACTCAATCCTTAATCTCAGAATGTCGTACCGTTCTCTAATCGGACGGTACGGCATTCTGGATTTGTCTTCAAGCTCCAATATCAGTGTTCCACATAACATCACGCCAGTTCGACAAAAGCGAAAAATGGTAAGAATTGCTTAGCGATTCTTACCATTTTTCGCCATTTGCGGTGTGCTTTGCACACCGCAAATGGCTATATCGAATTCACGTTAACATCAGTTCATAACTATGCTGAGCTACCTATGTCCCATGCGTTTAGGAATTGCCTCATTAAAGTTTTTGGTAATTTGCGTTAGGGATACAGCGATCGCCTGCTCTTGCCCCACCATAATCTCTAAATTCTTGTCTGCATTACTAACAGTGCCGATATATTGCCAATTATGACCTAACTGATTGGTGAGATAGATTTCCCATGCATAGCGATCGCCATCTTTAACAGAAACGACAATTCGACTCGCACCTTCACCAAAGAGAACTTGAGTGAGATGGTGACCTTCAGGATTGGCGAGTTGAATTTGCGCGGTGAGTTTGCCAGAGATACTTGATTCGGAGATCGCCACGGCTAGCCCACCTTCAGCGCAATCATGGGCTGACTGGACTAATCCTTGGGTAATGCCCTGACGACAAGCGAATTGCACTTTACGTTCTAGGTCAAAATCAACAGGTTGGGGACGACCTGTTACTTCTCCAATAACCGAAGCAAGATACTCTGAACCAGCCAAACTACTGCGATCGCTACCGAGTAGATAAATCGCATCACCCACGGATTGCCAGCCCTGACCGCAAACCTTAGTGACATCCTCAACTAAGCCCACCATACCAATTACAGGCGTAGGATAGATCGGTTGGGCGTTACCTTCGGAATCAATGGTTTCGTTGTAGAGTGAGACATTGCCGCCAGTCACAGGCGTTGACAACTCGCGACAAGCATCAGCAATTCCGCGACAAGCTTCGTGAAGTTGCCAATAACCGATCGCATTTTCAGGACTGCCAAAGTTCAAATTGTCGGTGACAGATAGCGGTTCAGAGCCAACGCAGGAGAGATTACGCGCAGCTTCGGCAACTGCTAGTTTTGCACCTTCATAGGGGTCAAGATAAACATAACGAGCGTTACAATCAACCGTAGCAGCAACACCGACAAGAGAATCAATTTGAGCTTGGGCTGTTCCCAATTCGCCAACTCCAAAGCCTTGACCGCGTAAACGAATCACTGCGGCATCGGCTCCCCCAGGAAAGATCACCGTATTATTTTGAACTTGGTGATCGTATTGACGATAGACCCATGATTTAGAGGCGATCGCAGGAGTATCGAGTAATTGCAAAAGAGCATCATTGGGAGAAATGGATTTAAAAGTAGCGATCGCCGCTTTCTCATCCCAATCCCAAGCTTTCTTAGCATAGACGGGAGTATCAGCAAGCTGACGATGATAGATGGGAGTATTGTCAGCGAGTGCTGTAGCGGGAATTTCCGCAGCAACTTCCCCATGCCAAAGAATTCGCACAATCGGTTCCGCTAAAACTTCTCCAGCAACAACCGCATGAAGTCCCCAACGCTCAAAAATATCAATAAGTTCCTGTTCTCTTCCCTTATGCGCCACAAAGAGCATCCGTTCCTGTGATTCTGACAACAGATATTCATAGGGAGTCATTCCTGTTTCTCTGGCAGGAATTTTATCTAGATCGAGAACTACACCCACACCACCTTTAGCTGCCATTTCAGAAGTGGAGCAGGTCAAACCCGCCGCACCCATATCTTGAGCTGCGACAACTGCACCTGTTTTGAATGCTTCCAAACAAGCTTCGACTAGGGATTTTTCTAAAAAGGGATCGCCGACCTGTACCGCCGAACGGCTCTGCTCCGACTTGTCCGAAATTTCAGTACTAGCAAAACTCGCTCCCTTCATCCCATCTCGTCCTGTGGTAGAGCCAACATAAATCACAGGATTACCAGTACCTGAAGCTCCAGACTTAACGATTTCCTTGGTTTCCATAATGCCGATCGCCATTGCGTTGACGAGGGGATTACGGTTATAGGCTTTATCAAAATAGACCTCACCGCCAACGGTAGGAACGCCGATACAGTTGCCGTAACCAGCAATGCCATTGACAATGCCATTGACACGACTACGCACCCAAGGATCAGAGAGTTCACCAAATCGCAGTGAATTCAAAATAGCGACGGGACGCGCTCCCATCGTAAAAATATCGCGTAAAATGCCGCCTACACCTGTCGCCGCGCCCTGATATGGCTCCACTGCCGAAGGACGGTTATGGCTTTCGATTTTAAAACTAATGGCAATATCATCGGTAATTTTGACTACGCCTGCATTTTCTCCCGGTCCAACGAGAATGCGATCGCCTGTGGTGGGAAATTGCTTAAGTAACGGACGCGAATTTTTGTAGCAGCAATGCTCAGACCACATCACACCAAACATCCCCAATTCGGCTTTGTTAGGTTCACGACCAAGGCGATCGCAAATCATTTGATATTCATCTAGGGTCAAGCCTTCAGACTTAATTTCATCGGGAGAAAATTTGGTAATGATATTTGCGGTCATAGTTAACGTGCGACAAATCTTGGGCGGTCAATATCGATCTTATACCAAAACACAAAACGGCTACGCCGTTTTGTGTTTTGAAACCCGTTACTAGGTTTGACTTTTATGAATTGGTACAGCTTACTCAAGCTTGAAGTAGCCCAGAGAAATTTTTGAAAGCGCTGCAAAGCAGCGCTTTCAAAAATTTCTCTGGGCTGTAATACAGTGCTTTGCAATGTATTACAAAGAGTCAGGATCGATACCAAGTTCACGCAACTTAGCAGCTAACTTATCAGCGCGTTTGCCCTGCTGTTCCGACTGTTCTGCACTCCATAGCAGTAAGTTACCTGAGCGATCCCACCAGCGCAACCAGTTCATAGACTGTCCTAACCTCTCCCCAGACCAAATTCCTAAGAATAAATTTAGTTCTGGAATCCATACTTGTCCTTGAGCATTTGGCTCCTGTACATTGTATTTCCCATTTTCTAAGCAACGTACTTCGAGACTTGGTGCATAAGGATCATACGTGACATATGTTGGCACTTGCAGAATCTGTTGATAGAAATACAGTTTGCCATAGGGAGGAGTTGATCTAACTGAGAGTTCACCGCATTCCGTCTCAGATAGAAACTCCATCACCACGCTAACAGGTTCGCCTTCGATATTTTGAGTGTAACTGCGGCGAACAGTTCCCTTAGTTACAGGATAAACTTTAGGCACATAGAACCAATCAGGAGCTTTGACAATGATTTTGTTGTTTACTGTAGCAACTAGTCCAAAATTAGAACCGATCAGCATATCTGATTGTATAAGTTTTGCTGCGCCTAACGCATCAGTAAGAGCAGCAGCTAGAGTCGGTTGTTGAATATTTTCCACAGGATCGTCAGATAAAACGAAATCATCAGGCAAAGCTTCCCAAGAAATAGTTGGCTCGATTTTGGTAGGTGGTATTTGGAGAATCATAAAATTGATCTCAACAAAAGAGTTGACCTGACTTGCTTTGGCTAGACTCCAGTATATCAAAATATATTGATAAAAATCCAAAAGGCAGAAGGGGCGCTTTGCTCCCCTTCTGCCTTTTGGGTTTTATGTTGTCTTTTTTAATGCGGTCGAAATCAGGCGATCGCTGTCGATCGCAAATAGTGAAGGAAAATCTTGAGAAGGAAGAGTCATCGAACTGATAAAGTCAACTTTCCAGCGTTGGCTATAGGTTGGGGGAAGAGACACGATTTGATCTTGTGAGACCTTTTGCAAAGCAGGTTGAGAATTACTGAGTATGCCAACTAAATCTTCATTTTGACGATGGACAATAATCAAGGATGGTTTGGAGGCAACGATCGCACCATTAACAACTAACTGTGGGACATTATCTACTTTTGCTTTAGTTTGACCAAATAGGATTTTTCCAAGATCGATAATCGGCACATTCTCTCCGAGAAATGTGATTTTAGGAATATGTTTGTCTAGGGGGATTACCCGATAAATAGATTCTATCGGGAGAATAAACCAAGCGAGACGTAAGCGAAATGCAACATATTGCTTACCAATATCAGGTCGAAGTTCTGAAAGTCGTTGCGATCGGAGGGAAGAAATGGCTGGCATAATTTGTAATTGATAATTCGTAATTCGTAATTAATTAGCTACAAGTTGAGATAAAGTTTGCAGAAGTTCGTTGTCTTTAAAAGGTTTGGCAAAGTACGCCGATGCTCCTAAGCGCATTGCTAAATCTCGATGTTTCGCACCACTGCGAGAAGTGAGCATCACCACAGGGATATTTTTGCAATTCTCATCACTACGAGATTGAACTAGGAAACCAAATCCATCTAGACGAGGCATTTCAATATCACAGATGACAGCACTGACTTGAGAACTCTTCGGTAATGTTTGTAATTTCCGTAACTTCTCCATTGCTTCCAAACCATCCTTAGCTTGTTCTACTCGATAGCCAGATTTTTCCAAGGTCATCGCTAAGAATCTACGCACGTTAATAGAATCGTCAACGACTAACACTGTAACGCGTCGATCGCTTCGCTCAGATGGCAAAGTCAGGGTTTTGCTAGGAGCTTCGTCAATATCTGCGATCGCCCAGGTAAGTAAGTTGTCAATATCCACCAGTGGCACAAGTTTGCCGCCGCCTAAAATTGCACAACCCATAAATCCTGTTGGCATCGCGATTAAACTTTGCACACCACGGATCGTTACTTCCTGCTCACCCCAGTAACGATCAACTTGTAATCCAAAGGGAACGTTATTGCGGGTGACAATTAGCATTAAAGGTTCGTCTACAATCGGACGGTTTTCGGTTTCACTTTGGAATTGTGGGCGTGAGAAGTGTAGGCGATCGCCTAATTTTAATAAAGGCACGGAATAGCCTTGCCAATCCAACACTTCTTGATTTGCAACTGTATAGATCGAAGTGTCTTTAATTAAGAGGATTTCTTCAACAGCACTAGTGAGAATTGCCATCTGCAAACCATTGCTCTCAAATAAAAGCACTCGCGCAATTGAGAGAGACACTGGCACTGTCAAGATAAAAGTTGTTCCTTGCCCAGATTCTGTTTCGACTCGAACGCTGCCACCAATCACATTCAAATTGGAGCGCACCACGTCCATACCAACACCACGACCTGAAAGCTCAGTCACGCGATCGGCGGTACTAAATCCTGCTTCAAAAATCAACTCCATTAGTTCAGTCTCACTAGAGCCATCAAGATCACTCTCGCTTAATCCCAACTGCAAAGCGCGATCGCGTAGCTTGGTGAAATTAATACCATTGCCATCATCACTGACAGTGATTACTGTTTGATTACCACGATATCCTGCGGCAATTTCGATCTTTCCTTTTGGCGATTTACCCTGATTTATTCGGCATTCTGGTGTTTCAATGCCATGATCAAAGGCATTGCGAATTAGATGTAAAAGCGGATCTTCCAAAACTTCTAAAACCGATCGCTCAACTAAAGTCGAACTCCCACGCACGATAAGTTCAACCTGTTTGCCGTGAGCTAATGACAAATCCCGTAACAGTCGGGGAAAGCGTCCTAATACTTCACTGAGCATTCGCATTCTGGCTTGTTCGATCGCTGTTTGCATTTGACGAGACGCTCGACCCAGTTCCCGTTCTGTGCCTTCCGTATCCGTTAAGGCAGTTTCTAAGTCGCTGGAAACCTCCTGTAACTGCACCACACTATCCATGATTTCCCGTGATAGCACATGTAACTCGCTATAGGAGTCCATTTCTAATAAATCAAAGCGACTAGTATAGGGGAGAAGTGATTCGCTGTTTGGACTTTGATTGGTAAAGCGATCGCCTTTAATATCGCCCTTAATATTGCCCTTAATACTTGTCAGCGTTTCCGAGGCAATTACTGCATTGATCGGAATGAAAGATTCTGAGGAGGTTGCCACCCGATCATATGCGTCTCTAAGTTGGGCATTAGATTGCTCTAAACCATGCATTCTCGTATTTAAAAGCTGAACTAGATCGCGCATCCGTTTTAGCTGAAGTCGTAATCCGCTGCGTTCAGCATTCAACTCACCAAAGCGATCGCTAAGGGCTTCTAGCTGACGCAAAGGTATCCTAATTGTCGCATCTAGACTTTGCTCAGAGGTTGAAGGATCGTTAACTACTGGGGAATGTTCCGTGTTTAAATCTTGGAAATCCGCCAGATCGAGCGAAGATTGGTCAAGACTAATAGTTTCATCTTCATGCAGAAAATCACTGTCTAATACTTCTTGAGTATTTTCGCCGAGATTAAAAGTATTGAGAGAATCTGGGTCTGCATCTAAGCGAGATGGTGCTATTTCAAAATGCTCAGGTAAAGCCTGAAACTGACTAACCAAAACAAGGGCTTGCGATCGCCTCCAAGCTTCTAGAGCCGCAGTCGTCACCTCTTGAAGATTATGGTCTTTATTAGCTAAGGCTGTACTAATCTCCCCACAAAGTTGGCTAAATGCTGGTAATTCCAACATTTCACCTAAACAGCCAAATTCTTGACTAGTAAGTTCAAATTCTTCCCTTAGTACTTTTGAATTTTGATCAGCAAGTACATTGGTTAACCTTTCTAGACAAGCATCTACTTCCGTTGCAAACATGAGGACACGCATATCCTGTCCTGCTTCTTCAGAAAGTAAACTCGCTTCATCCTTCGCTGATAAGTCTCCTAAGATTTCATGCAGTTGTTGGAAGGGAGAATTAATATGTTCTTGCAACCAGTTTTCTGGAGGAATTTTCCGATGCTTATGAATCTTGGCAACCTTGCCCATCCCATCGATCGCACTAAGAAATAGGCTTTCGATCTCAGGAGTTGTGCTTTTGTTACCCGTTTGTAAAATTTTAAAAAAGTCTTCTAGTTGGTGAGCGAGTTCGCTGAGAGCCATAAAGCCCATCATCCCCGCGCCACCTTTCATCGAGTGGGCGGCTCGCAAAATCTTATCGAGGGCCGATCGCTGCAACCCGCGATCGCTTAAGCCAATGATTTCTGTTTCTATATCCGCCAAAAAATCTTTAACTTCGTCGAGAAATAGCAATCGAACTTCCCATTCGCGATCGGTTAATGTATTAGTTGCCATATCGACCTCTTGTTTTAGCAATTAATTAGCTCTTAGCTGTTAGCTGTTAGCTCTTAGCTGTTAGCTGTTAGCTGTTAGCTCTTAGCTGTTAGCTAACAGCTTTATTATTGTGTGTATTGACAAATTAAATCTAGCAGAATCCTAAATAAAGCTAAAAGCTAAAAGCTAAAAGCTAAAAGCTAAAAGCTAAAAGCTAAAAGCTAAAAGCTAAAAGCTAAAAGCTAAAAGCTAAAAGCTAAAAGCTAAAAGCTAAAAGCTAAAAGCTAAAAGCTAA